>JALQUQ010000338.1:3151-3409 GCA_023263735.1 Paracoccaceae bacterium
GCGGCGGATGGCGGGACTTGCGCTGGTGATCATCGCGGGCATCTTTGTGCTTTACAGCTTTGTCGGCCCGTGGCTGCCGGGAATTCTGTATCACAAGGGTTACAGCCTGACCCGGTTCTTCACCTATATCTTTACCGATCAAGGCATCCTTGGCCCGACCACGGCGATTTCGTCGACCTATATCATCCTGTTCGTGGCCTTTGCGGCGTTTTTGCAGGCCAGCCGCGTGGGCGAATATTTCGTGAACTTCGCCTTTGC
>JALQUQ010000339.1 GCA_023263735.1 Paracoccaceae bacterium
ATGAATGGCGGGATCGCCGATCAGGTGGGCACGCCGTTTGAAATCTATAACCGCCCCACGACGCGGTTTGTGGCCGGATTTGTCGGCACGCTGAACCTGTTGCCCGCGCGGGTCGAACGGGCCGAGTCGGGGGTGCTGTCGTTGTTCGGCCAACCCTTTACCCTGTCCGAGCCGGTGGCGGCGAAAAACGGGGCCGAAGTGACCGTCGCGCTCCGCCCCGAGGCGGTGCGGCTGGGCCGGGTCGATCTGGCGCAGACCGTTTTGACGGCAAAGGTCGAAGATGTGCATTTTATGGGGGCAGTCATTCGTATAGCCGTTTCTGCAAACGGATATAAAATGTCGCTGGATACCTTTAACCGGCCCGACCAACCGCCGCCAAAAGTGGGGGCCGAAACCGAAATCAGCCTGTCCGGTCGCGATGCGATTGTGCTGAAAGACTGATCGCCAACCCTGGGGCGACCCGCGTTAATCCCATGTTTTTCATGGGGTTACCCGTGCGGGCTGGGTTTGCCCAAAATCCGGACTGCGGGCCGCGCGGCGCGGCTGGCCGGTGTGCGATGACCAAAACCACCCGCCCCGATGGGCCAGATTTGCGAACACTGCGTTCACAGAGTCGCGCTTGTTTGTTGGGATGAGCTTTGGCAATGGTGAATGAGCCCATGGGTTCCGACTCCGCTTTTGGACCGGGACTTCTTGGCCATCGTGCTGAGTACCATCGAATGACCGCCAAACCCCTTGATCTGCAAATGCCCAGTCTGATGGGCCGTGTGATGCGCAGTTCTGCCTGGTCTGCCTTGGGATATCTGGGCAGCCAAGGGTTGCGGCTGGCGTCAAACCTGATCCTGACCCGTCTGCTGTTTCCCGAAGCCTTTGGGATGATGACGCTGGTCTCGGTGTTTCTGGTCGGCCTGACGATGTTTTCCGACATGGGCACCGGCCCGGCGATCATGCATCACAAGCGGGGCGAAGAGGCGGATTTTCTGAACACGGCCTTTACCTTGCAAATGATCCGGGGGGTCATCCTCTTTGGTCTGACCTGCGTGTTGGCCTATCCGGTGTCGCTGTTCTATGGCCTGCCAGAGCTTGCGCTGATCCTGCCGGCCTCGGGGGTGACGCTGTTGATGAATGGGCTGATGCCCACGCGGATCGAAACCGAAACGCGGCATTTGCGGGTGGGTCAACTGACGGTTCTGGACATGATCGCGCAGATCATCGGGCTGATCGTGACCATCGGGCTGTCTTGGGCGTTGCAGTCGGTCTGGGCGCTGGTCTTGGGCGGCATCTTTGCGACCTTGGCCAAATTGATCCTGACATGGACGACGCTGCCGGGGCTGGTCAACCGGTTCCGCTGGGAGCCGCAGGCCGCGCATGATCTGATGCGCTTTGGCTTTTGGCTGTTCCTGTCCACCGCTTGCGGCTTTATCGCCTCGCAGGGGGACAAGGCGGTTCTGGGCAAATATCTGACGCTGGATCAGTTGGGGATCTATAACATCGGCTATTTTCTGGCGTCCTTCCCGATCTTGCTGGGCTATGCGATCACCGGGCGCCTGCTGATCCCGATCTACCGCGAAAGCAGCCCTGCCGGATCGACCGAGAATTTCGCCCGCCTGCGCAAGATGCGGTTCATCCTGTCGGGCACGCTGATCACCCTGCTTGCGGTTCTTGCGGTTTTGGGTCAGTGGATCGTGGGCATCCTGTACGACGACCGCTATGTGCAATCGGGGGCGGTTCTGGTGATGGTGGCCATCATTCAGATGCCCTTGGTCGTGGGCATGAGCTATGATCACGCGGCCCTGGCCGCCGGGGACAGTCGCAATTTCTTTTATTATGCCCTGACGCGGGCGGTCTTTCTGATCCTTGGCCTGATCCTTGGCGCAGAAACTGCCGGAATGTTCGGGGCCTTGGCGGGCAGCGGATTGGCCACTGTTCTGTCTTATCCCGTTCTGGTCTGGTTGGCCCGTCGTCATCACGCCTGGGACCCGGAACATGACCTGATCATCTGGGGCATTTCGGCGCTGATCGTGGCCTTTGTGATCTGGCAGGATGCCGACGTCCTGACTTCGCTGATGTCGGCATTTTGACCGGGGGCGAAAACCCGCCCTTTTTTCCCGTGATTTCCAGAAATTCGGGGATTTGCTCCTTATGCGGGGGCCAAGGGGGCGTGGTTGACTTGATGTCCCGGTTTGGATTGCCTACAGCTTAGTCAAAGCAGCCGAAGGAAGGGCCGAATGCGGATCCAATCTGATCTTGCCGATACAATCGGAAACACCCCACTTTTGAAACTTCAAAAGGCGTCCGAGTTGACCGGATGCACGATCTTGGGGAAATGCGAGTTTCTGAACCCCGGGCAATCGGTCAAGGATCGCGCGGCGCTCTTTATCATCAAGGATGCCATCGCCAAGGGTCAGTTGAAGCCCGGCGGCACGATTGTCGAGGGCACGGCCGGAAACACCGGCATCGGGCTGGCGCTGGTGGGCGCGTCGATGGGGTTCAAGACGGTGATCGTGATCCCGGAAACCCAAAGCCAGGAAAAGAAAGACATGTTGCGTCTGGCCGGTGCCGAACTGGTGCAAGTGCCCGCAGCGCCCTACAAGAACCCGAACAATTATGTGCGCTATTCGGGCCGACTGGCGGCCGAACTGGCCAAGACCGAACCGAACGGCGCGATCTGGGCCAATCAGTTTGACAATGTGGCCAACCGTCAGGCCCATATCGAAACCACCGGCCCCGAAATCTGGGCGCAGACCGAGGGCAAGGTGGATGGCTTCATCTGCGCCGTCGGATCGGGCGGCACCTTGGCGGGCGTGGGCATGGCCTTGCAACCCAAGGGCGTGAAAATCGGTCTGGCCGACCCCGAGGGGGCAGCCCTGCACGCCTATTACACCACCGGCGCCTTTGACTCGCCCGGCAGCTCGATCACCGAAGGCATTGGCCAAGGCCGCATCACCGCCAACCTTGACGGTTTCAAACCCGATTTCAGCTATCGCATTCCCGATAGCGAGGCGCTGCCGATCGTCTTTGACATGCTGACCGAAGAGGGCATCTGCCTTGGCGGCTCGTCGGGCATCAATATCGCCGGTGCGATCCGCATGGCGCGCGAGATGGGCCCCGGGCACACCATCGTCACCATCCTGTGCGATTACGGCAACCGGTATCAGTCAAAGCTGTTCAACCCGTCGTTCCTGCGGGAAAAGGGCCTGCCGGTTCCGGCGTGGCTGGATGGGGCGGGGCGTGAATTGCCGACCGTCTTTGCCGACGCATGAGCCTGAAACGGCATATCGTTCCTCTTTTCCTAAGCACGTTCCTTGCGCTTGGGGTGACTTTCGCGGCCAGCTTGCCTCTGGCCGCGCAAACCGTCGAAGACAGCGCCAAGCCTGCGGTTGACCAGCCGCAGGCGGATGTGAC
>JALQUQ010000033.1:0-10913 GCA_023263735.1 Paracoccaceae bacterium
CCGTGGCCCAGATCGATCAACAGGGCAAGGGGCGCGTCTTGCCAACTGGCCAGATCCATGCCCGCCCCCCCGATCAATTGATCCGCACCGCCCCCCGAAATCAGCGTGTCATTGCCAAGGCCCCCTTCGATGATTTCGCTGGCTGCCGTTCCTTGAATCAGATCGGCCAGATTGGTGCCGGTCAGATGGGGAAGCGGGGGCTCTCCGGCACCAAGGATCGGGGAAACCGTGTAATGCGGGGTGGGGGGCAAAAGCGCCGCGCGCACCTGATCCACCGCCAAGGCGCCGCCGTGAACCGAAAACAGCCGCAGCGTTTCGGCCCCAAAGGTGATCGTCGCCCCCGTCGCGGTGGTGGTGACCGTCAGTTGATCCAGACTGCGCAGCATAGACCACTGCGAAAGATCGATGCGATCTTCGGCCGGGTTGAAATTGCGGATGTCATCCCCCCGGCCATCGGCCTGCAAAATGAACGTATCGGCCCCTGCCCCGCCATCCATGGTGTCTGATCCGGGGCCATCGTGAATCCGGTCGTTGCCATCGCCCGCAAAGACCGTCGTTGCCGACCCGCCGATCCGCAATAGGTCGCCGCTCCCGGTGCCCGTCAGCGTGCCCGTGCCAAAAATCGGGGCCGCCACCCGCGCAGGATCGATCTGCAGGACGGTGACCCCGGCGTCGCTGCCCGAGGTGACCAGAATTTGGACGGTGTTGCCAAGGGCAATGGCGCGGATCGCCGAAATATCGGCAAATCCGACGGCGGCGGTATCCTCCCAGACTTCGATGACCGTCAGCCGGCCGTCGGGGGTCAGCTCCAACAGGGTCAACCCGTCATCGCCCCCCGCCGCGACAACAAAGGCGCGGTCGTTCAGGACAAAGCTTTCCAGCACAAGCACCCCGCCGAACCGGGTGTCGCGACTGTCGATCAGGTGATCGGTCGCAACCATCCGACCGTTGGCCCCGATCTCGAGCACCGTCAGGCTGGAGGTTCCTGACGCGCCGACGATGGCAAAGCTTTTCCCCCCCACGCTTAGGGTTTGAATCGCCGTGACATTGGCGATGGGCACCATTTGCGGGGCGCCCATATGGGTGACGGGGGTCAACTGGCCGCCCGCGCCCAAGGACAACAGCGTCACCCCCGATTCAGACTGTGAACCGGCAAGCACATAGGTGGTGCCGGCAACGGTGATCGACGCCATCGTATCGACGGCAGCCAGATAGCGGTCTGCGGTATCCGCGATCACCGCCCGCTCGGTCAGCGCCCCGGCTGCGTCAACCTGATAGACCGTCAGGCCCTGCCCCTGATGGCGGGCGGCAATCAGATAGGATTGCCCGGCATGGGAAACGGCCAGCATCTCGACCGCCTGCGCCGCGCTGGCGGTGCCGATATAGAGAAACGAGGTGAACGACGCCCCCGAAGTGGGCTCGGCCAAGGCCTGCACCGATTGCACCGTGGTGCGACCCAGATTTGCGGTGATCCCATCGATCGTGATCGAAGGGCGGCTTCGGCTTTGGTCCAATATCCCCGTCGGCGCCGCGATGCCGCCAAGGACCAAGGGCAGACTGACCGTTTGCCGCGCGACATGGTCGAAAATCCGCGCTTCGGGGCCATTGGCGCCCAGCACCATATAGATTTCGGCATAAGCCGTTGGCACATCGAGGCCCGTGCCCCTGACCACGCCGGCCAAGGTCATTACAGTCATTCCACACACCCTTACCCCTAAGGTCAGGGCAGTGTGGGCAAGGGGCGGTTAGGACCTCTTTAACGAATTGTGACGCGGATCGGACGCTTGATCACAGTTTGGACGGACCGCCACGCTGTTGCCACGATCCGGCCGCGATGCCGTCAAACCGACGGGCTGACCGGCGACTTGCGGCGCAAGACCGCCTCGCGCCAGGTGATATAGGTGACCGAGGCGACGATGACCCCGCCGCCCAGCATCACAAAGGGGTCGAACGCCTCGCCAAAGACAAAGACCCCGGTCAGGCTGGCCCAGACCAATTGCAGAAAGACAACCGGTTGGGTGACGGTCACGGGCGCAAGCGCAAAGGCGCGGCTCATGCAGTAGTGGCCAGACGTGGCGCAGACCGCGACCACGGCCAGCCACAGCAGTTGCGACAGGCTGACCGGAACCCAGACCCACGCCGCCAAGGGGGCAAGGCCCAGCGTGACCAAGAGCGACAGCACCGCCACGGCCTGCGCCGCCCCGACCAAGGTCGACAACCGTTTGGCAAACAGATAGCTGGCCGCAAAGCAACAGGCCGCCCCCACCTGACTGAAGTGCCCCTGCGTGACCTCGCGCAGGCCCGGGCGCAACACGATCAACGCCCCCAAAAGCGCAACGCCAATGGCCAGAATCCGGCGGAGGGCCAGCTTTTCGCCCAGAAACAGCGCGGTGCCCAAGGTCAGAAGAACCGGGTTCAGATAGCCGATGGCCGTCACCTCGGCCATGGGAATGCGGGCCATGGCGAAAAACCACATCAGCACCGCCGCAACGTGAAACACCCCGCGCCCCAGATGCAGTTTCCAGATCTTGGGGGGAATGCCACGCCGAAGGATCGCGAAAAGCTGCGGCGACAGGAACAAAGCCCCCCAAGCAAACCGGATAAAGGCCGATTGCGCCGCCGGAAGATCGGTGCCCAGATAGCGAACGATGCCGTTGACCCACACAAAGCTCAGGCCCGACGCCAGCATCCAGAGAATGCCGTGAAGCGCATTTTGCGGCGGGGTCGGTGCGGGCGTGGGGCTTGCTGACATGGGCGTCACAAAACGCGATGCAGACCGCCGCCGCAAGCGCGATATTGTATCCCACACAGCCAAGGCCCCTGCCGCTTTCTTCGGCAGATGATCGTTTTTCAGTCAAATCCCCGGTTCATGCTGAAAAAGCGAGCAAAGCGGCACCAACTCCCTCACAGGGGCCGCGCGGGGCCGTGCAGTGCCGGGGCACGCGTGCCAAATCGGGAAAAAATGCCCCGGTGACCCATGAGCCAGCGCCTGAATATCATAGTGGTCGAGCGCGACCGTGACCGCGCGCTTTTGATCGTCGATGCCCTGCGTGAGGCGGGCGATCATCGGATTCACGTCTTGGGCGATGAAAGCGGGCTGTCGCGTCGGATTGCCGACAGCAAGCCCGATCTGGTGCTGATCGATCTGGCCAGCCCGTCGCGCGATGTGCTGGAAGAATTGGCGCTGGCCTCGGGCCCGATGGATCGCCCGGTCGCCATGTTCGTCGACAAATCCGACTCGGGCCTGACCAAAGCGGCCATCGAGGCCGGGGTCAGCGCCTATGTCGTCGATGGATTGCGGGCCGACCGCATTCGCCCGGTTCTGGATGCCGCCATCGCGCGGTTTCATCTGTTCAGCCGGATGCGCAGCGAATTGGCGGCGACCAAGGCCGCCTTGGAGGAGCGAAAGGTCATCGACCGCGCAAAGGGGCTGGTGATGCGGACCAAGGGCATCAGCGAGGAACAAGCCTATGGTCTGTTGCGCAAGGCGGCGATGGATCAGGGCAAGAAATTGGTCGATGTGGCCCAAGCCATCGTCACCGCGGCGGAGATCCTGGGCTGATGAAGACGGTATCGCTTGGATTTATCCCGCTGATCGATGCGGCCCCCCTGATCGTCGCGGCGGAATTCGGATTTGCTGCCGAAGAGGGCTTGGCCTTTGATCTGGTTCCGGCGGCCAGTTGGTCGATGCTGCGCGACATGCTGGATTTCGGCAAGGTCGAGGCGGCGCAGATGCTGTCGGTGGTGCCGGTGGCGCGATCGCTGGGGCTGGGCGGCGGGCATCAACCGTTGGAGACGGCGCTGGTCTTGTCGATGAACGGCCAGATCACCGGACTTTCGGCCCCATGTGCCGCGCGGTTGGGCGATGTGCCCTTTGCCGACCCCTTTGCGATGGGGCGGGCGCTGATGGGGCTGGGACAGCCGCTGCGCATCGGTGTGCCGTTTCCGTTTTCGATGCATGTGGAACTGTTGCACTATTGGTTGGCCAAGGCCGCGCCGAACCTGCGTTACGAATTGCGCACCATTCCCCCGCCGCGCATGGCCGAGATGGTGCTGGCCGGAGAGATTGACGGCTTTAGCGTTGGCGAACCTTGGGGCAGCCATGCCGTTGACGTGGCGGGGGCGCGGCTTTTGATGCCCGGGGCCGCGATCTGGTCGCAAGCGCCGGAAAAGGTGCTGGCCATGCGGAGCGGCTGGGCCGATGAAAACCCCGATGTAGCGGGGCGGCTGTTGCGGGCTGTCTGGCGGGCCACCCGGTGGACGGCAGACCCGGCCAACCGCACCACCCTGTCAGAAGTCTTGGCCCGGTCGTCTTATCTGGATGTCAGCGCCGAATTGATCGAACGCGCGTTGAAGGGCCGCCTGTTGGTCGCCCCCTCGGGGCAGGAGGCCGATGTTCCGGGCTTTCTGACCTTTTTCGACGGATCGGCCAGCTTTCCATGGCGATCACAGGCGGCATGGATCGGCACGCGGTTGGCCGAACGGTTCGCCCTGCCGATCGAACGGTCGGCCGAGGCGGCCCGAAAGACCTTTCGCAGCGATCTGTTCCGCCGTCATCTGGCCGGGGTCGGGGCGGCCCTGCCCCGCGCCTCGGAAAAAGCCGAAGGGGCGATGCCCCAATCTGAACGGGTCTCATCGGCTGCGGGCCAGCTGATTCTGAACCGCAACCGGTTTTTTGATGGCCAGATTTTCGACCCAGTCCCGGCGATCTGACTAAAAATCAGGCATCGGTGCCGCGCCGCAGCATCGCAGCGCCCGAGGCGGCCCTCTTTTCCCGGGTTTTGTTGACAGAGGAAAAACCGCTCCGCATCCTGAACCCAAGACGGAACAATGGCGTTCCGTTCCATCCCCGACAGACCGGGACTAAGGCAAGGCCGCCTGACCCACCGCATCCTCCCTGCGGTGAGCGTTAGCGGCCCTTTTTTTCATGGCAAACAAGGAAATAGACATGACACGTTGCGCTTTGATGCTGACCGCAGCTTTGCTGGCTCATCCGGCCTTTGCATTCACGGACAATGTCGAAACCGATGAATTGACCCTTGGTTTCATCAAATTGACCGACATGGCCCCGTTGGCGATTGCCAAGGAAAAAGGGTTTTTCGAAGACGAAGGCCTGTATGTCACGCTGGAGGCGCAATCGAACTGGAAGGTTCTGTTGGACCGCGTGATCGCCGGCGAATTGCAGGGCGCGCATATGCTGGCCGGTCAGCCCTTGGCCGCGACGATTGGCTACGGCACGGCGGGCGAGGTCATCACGCCGTTTTCCATGGACCTGAACGGCAATGCGATCACCGTCTCGAATGCCGTTTGGGAAGAGATGAAGAAAAACGTGCCGATGGGCGCCGATGGCAAGCCGGTTCACCCGATTTCGGCCGCCGCGCTGAAGCCGGTGATCGAAAGCTACAAGGACAAGGGCCAACCGTTCAATCTCGGCATGGTGTTCCCGGTGTCGACCCATAACTATGAATTGCGCTATTGGCTGGCGGCGGGCGGGATCGCGCCGGGGTATTATACCCCCGACGATGTTTCGGGCCAGATCGCGGGCGATGTGCTGATCTCGGTCACGCCGCCCCCGCAAATGCCCGCCACGATGGAGGCCGGAACCATCCTTGGCTATGCCGTGGGCGAGCCGTGGAACCAAGCCGCCGTTGCCAAGGGGATCGGCGTACCGGTGATCACCGACCACGACATCTGGAATTACAATCCGGAAAAGGTGTTTGGCGTGACCAAGGCCTTTGCCGATGCCAATCCGAACACGATGATTGCCCTGACCAAGGCCCTGATCCGCGCCGCGATCTGGCTGGATGAAAACGACAATGCCAACCGGGCCGAGGCCGTCGAAATCCTGTCCCGTGCGGAATATGTGGGCGCGGATGCGGGTGTCATTGCCAATTCGATGACCGGAACCTTTGAGTTCGAACCGGGCGACAAGCGCGAAGCGGCCGATTTCAACGTGTTCTTCCGCCACAACGCGACCTTCCCCTATTACTCGGACGCGGTCTGGTATCTGACCCAGATGCGCCGTTGGGGCCAGATTTCCGAGGACAAGGCCGATGCGTGGTATGACGAAACCGCCAAATCGGTCTATCGCCCCGACATCTACAAACTGGCAGCGGAACAACTGATCGCCGAAGGCGTCGCGACGCCCGAGATGTTCGACTTTGACGCCGATGGCTACCGCGCGCCGACCAATGCCTTCCTTGATGGCATCACCTATGACGGCACCAAGCCGAACGCCTATATCGACAGCCTGCCCATCGGTCTGAAGACCGGTCAGACGGTCGAGGCGGCCATCTCCAATTGATCCCCATCGCAAAGGCGCCTGCCCGCACCGGCGGGCGCCCGTTTGGACGACCAGCCCTTCTCCGAAAGGACCCCACCGTGACCGCCATCGACCCCACTTCCCGCGCGCAGCAGGCAAAGGCCAAGGCAGATGACGCAGCAAAAGCCCGCCGTTTTGCCATGATCAACCGTCTGGACGTTTGGTTCAAAGCCATCGGCCTGCCCTTTGTGACGCCCCTTTTGCGGCTGTTGGCGGGCGAAAGTCCCAAATCGCAACTGAAAGAGGTCTGGCGCCTGCTGGGCGTGCCCGTGGTGGCGATTGCGGGCTTTTTGGTTCTGTGGGGGCTGCTGGCCCCTATGGTGCAAACCTCGCTTGGCGCGATCCCCGGCCCCGGTGCCGTCTGGGATCAGGTGCAGGTCTTGCATCAGGACGCCGTGAACGAAGCGCAGAAAGAGCAGGAATTTTACGCCCGTCAGGACGAACGCAATCAAAAGCTGATCGACGCGGGCAAATCCAATCAGGTGAAAGAGCGCGCCTATACCGGCAAGCCCACCTATTACCAACAGATCTGGACCTCGATCCAGACCGTCTTCTTCGGGTTCCTGATCGCCACCGCTGTGGCTGTTCCCTTGGGCATCGTCTCTGGCCTGTCGCCCACCGCCAATGCGGCGTTGAACCCGCTGATCCAGATTTTCAAGCCCGTCTCGCCGCTGGCTTGGCTGCCGATTGTCACCATGGTCGTTTCGGCCCTGTATGTCACGGGCGAAGGCACCTTTTCCAAATCCTTCGTCATCTCGGCGGTCACCGTGACGCTGTGCTCGCTGTGGCCCACGCTGATCAACACCGCATTGGGGGTGGCCTCGATTGACAAGGACCTGGTCAATGTCTCGCGCGTGCTGAAACTCTCGGCCTGGAAGAAGATCACCCGGTTGGTGCTGCCCTCGGCCCTGCCGCTGATCTTTACCGGCCTGCGGTTGTCGCTGGGCGTGGGTTGGATGGTTCTGATCGCCGCCGAAATGCTGGCGCAGAACCCGGGCCTTGGCAAATTCGTCTGGGATGAATTTCAGAACGGGTCGCAGGACAGCCTTGCCCGGATCATGGTCGCTGTCTTCACCATCGGGATCATCGGTTTCCTTCTGGACCGCCTGATGTTCGCGCTGCAATCGGCCTTTACCTTCACCAACAACCGCTAAGGAGAAGACGATGCTGGAATTTCGCAACGTCTCCAAAGGGTATGGCGATACCTCGGTCATCAAGAACCTGAAATTCAAGGTCAAGGATGGCGAGTTTCTGGCGATCCTTGGCTTTTCGGGATCGGGCAAGACGACGCTGATCAACCTGATGGCGGGGCTGGTGATGCCAGACAAGGGCGAGGTCTTGTTCAAAGGTCAGCCCGTCACCGGTCCGGGGCCCGAGCGTGGGCTGGTGTTCCAGTCCTATGCGTTGATGCCTTGGCTGACGGTTCAGGGGAATATCGCGCTGGCGGTCGATGCCGTGCATGGGGCAAAGCCAAAGGCGGAACGCGCGGCCTTGGTTGCGAAATACATCGCCATGGTCGGTCTTTCCCATGCCATTGACCGCCGCCCTGCCGAATTGTCGGGCGGAATGCGGCAGCGGGTGGCGGTGGCCCGGGCGCTTGCCATGTCTCCCGAGGTTTTGCTGATGGACGAGCCCCTGTCCGCCTTGGACGCCCTGACCCGCGCCAATGTGGCCGCCGAGATCGAGGCGATCTGGGAGGCCGACCGCCGCACCGTGGTTCTGATCACCAATGACGTGGATGAGGCGCTGGTTCTGGCCGACCGCATCGCCTGTCTGAACCCCGACGGCACGCTGGGCGAGGTGTTCGACGTCGGCCTTTCCCGCCCGCGCGACCGCAACAAGATGGGCGAAAACCCGACCTTCAAGGCGCTGCGCGCGGCCATCACCGCCTATTTGATGGATGTGGGCATGGCCGCCAAGACGGCCGAGACCCGCCGCCTGCCCGCCGTGACCCCGCGCCATGCGACGCCCAAGGCCTATGCCGAGGCCGCGGCAAGCCAGATCGACGACCGCTATCTGCAATTCAGCCAGTTGCACAAGATCTACCCAACGCCCAAAGGCCCGCTGACCGTGGTCGAAGATTTCAACCTGACCCTGAAAAAGGGAGAATTCGTCAGCCTGATCGGCCATTCGGGCTGTGGCAAGTCGACGGTTCTGACCATGACCGCGGGGCTCAATTCGATTTCCAAAGGCGCGATCAAGCTGGATGGCTATCACGTCGAAGGGGCCGATCCGGAACGCGCCGTGGTCTTCCAGTCGCCAAACCTGTTCCCATGGCTGACGGCCAAGGAAAACGTGGCCATCGGGGTCGACAAGGTTTACCCCAAGGCCAGCCAGGCCGAACGCCAGGAGGTGGTGGAATACTACCTTGAGCGTGTGGGTCTGGGCGATCAGATGGACAAATCCGCCGCCGACATGTCGAACGGCATGCGCCAGCGGGTGGGCATTGCCCGCGCCTTTGCGCTGTCTCCGAAACTTCTGTTGCTGGATGAACCCTTTGGCATGCTGGACAGCCTGACCCGTTGGGAGCTGCAAGAGGTGCTGATGGAGGTCTGGAGCCGCACCAAGGTGACGGCCGTCTGCGTGACCCATGATGTCGATGAGGCGATCCTTCTGGCTGACCGTGTGGTGATGATGACCAACGGCCCCCGCGCCACCATCGGCAAGATCACCGAGGTGAACCTGCCCCGCCCCCGCAGCCGCAAGGCGCTGATGGATCACCCGGACTATTATCACTACCGCCAGCAGGTTCTTGATTTTCTGGAAGAATACGAACACGGCGCGCATAAGAAGGATGCGGCCTGATGGGGGAAAAGCTGGTCATCATCGGGGCTGGCATGGCCGCGGGGCGGCTGCTTGACCATCTGGTTCAGGACGCCCCCGGCCTCTATGACGTCACCCTGTTCAACGCCGAGCCCCGCGGCACCTATAACCGGCTGATGCTGTCGCCGGTGCTGGCGGGCGAAAAGACCTATGCCCAGATCGTCACCCATGACGACGCATGGTATCGGGCCCATGGCGTGACCTGCCGCTTTGGCGAGCCGGTGCGGCACGTGGATCGTGACCGCAAGGTGGTGATCGGCGATAGGGGCGAAGTGCCCTATGACCGGCTGGTCATCGCCACCGGCTCGGCGCCATTCATCATCCCGGTGCCCGGCCATGATCTGCCCGGCGTGGTCAGCTACCGCGATCTGGAGGATACCAACGCCATGATCGCCGCCTCCCGGCCGGGTGCCCGCGCGGTGGTGATTGGCGGCGGTCTTCTGGGGCTTGAGGCGGCGGCGGGCATGGCCGCGCGCGGGGCCGATGTGACCGTGATCCACCTGATGGGCCATCTGATGGAGCGTCAGCTGGACCCGGTGGCCGCTGGCCTGCTGCAAGACGATCTGAAGTCGCGCGGCATTCACGTGCATTGCAATGGCGCGACCAAGGCCATTCTGGGCAAGGGTCGCGTGACGGCGGTCGAATTGGCCGATGGCACGATCTATCCCGCCGATCTGGTCTGCATGGCCGTGGGCATTCGGCCTCAGGTGCAACTGGCCCGCGATATCGGGCTGACGGTCGGGCGCGGGCTGGTGGTGGATGACCGGATGACAACCTCGGACCCTTTCATCTTTGGCCTTGGCGAATGCGTCGAACATCGCGGTGCGCTCTTTGGCCTTGTCGCCCCGCTTTACGATCAGGCCAAGGTTCTGGCGCAGGTTCTGGCGGGGGAAGAGGCGGCTTTCGCGCCGCAAGCCACCGCGACCAAGCTGAAGGTCACAGGCGTCGATCTGTTCAGCGCCGGCGATTTCGCGGATGCCGACGGGCGCGAGAACCTGACCCTGCGAGACCCGGTCAGCGGCAGCTACCGCCGCCTGATCGTCAAGGACAACCGGCTGATCGGCGCCGTCATGTATGGCGACACGGCCGAAGGGGGCTGGTTCTTTGATCTGATCACCCAAGGGACCGATATCGCCCCCCTGCGCGACACGCTGATGTTCGGACCGGGATTTCCGACGTCTTCGCAGATGGCCACCCCGCTTTGCAGTCTTGCTGCCTGATCGGCAGGGCCGCCCCGGTCTGCCGGTTGCCCGGCGGACCTCCTTGACAGACCCCAAAGAAGGCACGCACAGAATGACCCCGGCAATCCGTTCCACCTGTCCCTATTGTGGTGTTGGCTGCGGTGTCGTGCTGACCCCGTTGCCCGATCAGGGTTTGCGCGTTCAGGGCGACCTTGACCACCCGTCGAACTTTGGCCGCCTGTGTTCCAAAGGGTCGGCCTTGGGCGAAACGGTCGGGCTGGCGGGCCGGTTGATCGCGCCAAAGGTTGGCGGGCAGGACACCCCATGGGACACGGCGCTGGATCTGGTCGCCACCCGGTTCAAGGAGACCATTGCCCAGCATGGGCCAGAGTCGGTGGCCTTTTACGTTTCCGGCCAATTGCTGACCGAAGATTACTATGTGGCGAACAAGCTGATGAAGGGGTTCATCGGCAGCGCCAATATCGACACCAATTCGCGGCTGTGCATGGCATCTTCGGTGGCGGGCCACCGCCGCGCCTTTGGCAGCGACACGGTGCCGGGGCTTTATGTCGATCTGGAAGAGGCCG
>JALQUQ010000033.1:10923-13644 GCA_023263735.1 Paracoccaceae bacterium
GGTCGTTCTGGTCGGGTCCAATCTGGCCTGGTGCCACCCGGTCCTGTTCCAGCGACTGGCAGCAGCCAAGGCGGCGCGGCCTGCGATGACGGTGGTGGTGATCGACCCCCGCCGCACGTCAACCTGCGATCTGGCCGACCTGCATTTGCCCGTGGCACCCGGCGGCGATGTGGCGCTGTTCAACGCGCTTTTGGCCGCAATCGACCAGCGCGGCGCGGCAGATCGGCGCTATCTGGCCCATGTGGCCGGATATGACGCCGCCGTCGCCGCGGCCAAGGCCGACGATCCTGCCCAATCCGGGCTGGAACCCACGACGCTCCAGCAGTTTCTGGACCTTTGGATCGGCACGGAAAAGGTTGTCACCGTGTATTCGCAAGGGGTGAACCAGTCGTCTTCGGGCAGCGACAAGGTAAATGCGATCCTGAATTGCCATCTGGCCACCGGGCGGATTGGCAAGCCCGGAATGGGGCCCTTTTCGGTGACGGGCCAACCCAATGCCATGGGCGGGCGCGAGGTGGGCGGATTGGCGAATATGCTGGCCTGCCATCTGGCGCTGGAAGACCCCGCCCACCGCCACGCCGTGCAGCAGTTCTGGAACGCCCCCACGATGGCCGACAAACCGGGGCTCAAGGCGGTGGACATGTTCCGCGCGGTCGAAGAGGGCCAGATCAAGGCGCTTTGGATCATCCATACCAACCCCGCCGTGACCCTGCCCGAAGCGGATCGCGTCGCCCGTGCCATCGCCGGGTGCGACTTCACCGTGGTGTCGGATGTGACCGGCAAGACCGATACGGCGCGTCTGGCCAAGGTTTTACTTCCCGCCGCCGCATGGGGCGAGAAAGACGGCACCGTCACGAATTCGGAACGCCGCATCAGCCGCCAGCGCGCCTTTCGCCCCGCCCCCGGATCGGCCCGGCCCGATTGGTGGCAACTGGCGCAGGTGGCGCAGCGCATGGGCTTTGCGGGCTTTGACTGGACGCATCCGGCCCAGATCTTTGCCGAATATGCCGCCCTATCGGGTGTCGCCGGGGCTTTGGGCAGCGATTTCGACATCTCGGACCATGCTGGGATCACCCGTGCCGAGTACGACGGCATGATGCCCTTTGTCTGGCCCGCGCATGCCCGCAAGCGGGGGGGACGCTTTTTTGCCGACGGGCAATTTCACACCCCGGATGGCAAAGCGCGGATGCTGGCCGTGCAGCACCGGGCCCTGAACCCCTTGACCACAGACCACCCCTTTCGGCTGAATACGGGGCGGGTGCGCGATCAATGGCACACGATGACCCGCACGGGCCTGTCGCCGCGCCTGGGCCACCATCTGGCCGAACCGTTTCTGGAAATTCACCCCCAAGACGCCCAGAAAATCGGGCTGAAGCCCGCAACATTGGCCAAGGTCTCGAACGATCTGGGCACGGCGATCCTGCGGGTTCTGATCACCGACCGCGTGGCCCCGGGTCAGCCCTTTGCGCCGATCCACTGGACCGGCGAAACCGCCCCAACCGGGCGGGTGGATGCCTTGGTGCCCGCAATCACCGATCCGGTATCGGGACAACCGGAAAGCAAGGCCGCGCCGGTGAACGTTCAGCCCTTTTCGGCGGCTTGGTATGGCTTTGCGATCAGCGCGGGCGAGCTACGGCCCGACTGCAGTTACTGGGCGATCAGCCCCCTTGCCGCCGGGCACAAGGCGGAACTGGCCGGAACCACCCTGCCCCAAGACTGGACAGATTGGGCCCGGGCCGCGTTTCAACTGGGGGCGGATATCGACGTTCAGCGCTATGACGACCCCGCCCGCGGACAGGTGCGCCTGATCCTGAGCCAGAAGGGCCGTGTGATGGGCGCGCTTTTTGTATCGCGGGACCCTGTCGCCCTGTCGCGCAGCTTTTTGGCCGAAAGCCTTGGGCAACCGGCTGTGCCGCAGTTGCTGGCCGGGTGGCCGGGCGGTGATCGCCCTGACCCCGGCCCCACCGTCTGCGTCTGTTTCAACGTGGGGGCCAACACCATCGCCCGCGCCATTGCCGAGGGAAACTGCCTGACCGTTGAGGCCTTGGGCGCCGCGCTTAGGGCGGGCACCAATTGCGGATCGTGCCGGCCCGAGCTGTCCACCCTGATCGCGACCCATCGCCCCCTGCTGAAGGATGCCGCAGAATGAGCCTGATGTCAGACCTCGTTTCCCCCCACCCTGTGCAGGCCAAGGCCCGGAGCGGGCGGATCAGCCTTGTGGGCGCGGGCCCCGGGTCCGCCGATTTGTTGACCGGGCGGGCGATCCAAAGGATTGTGCAGGCGGATATCGTCTTTTTCGACCGGCTGGTTTCGGCCGAGGTGCTTGATCTTATTCCCCCGCATGTGCGCCGCGTGAATGTGGGCAAAGAGGTGGGGCACCACAGTTTGCCGCAATCTGCGATTTGCGCCCTGATCGTGGATGCCGCGCTGCGGGGTCAAAAGGTGGTGCGGCTGAAATCCGGGGACCCTGCGATTTTTGCCCGCGCGGGCGAGGAAATCGCCGCCGCCCGCGCCCATGGCATATCGGTCGAGATTGTTCCGGGCATCACCGCCGCCAGTGCCGCCGCCGCGGCCCTGTGCGAACCGCTGACCGAACGCGGACGGTTTGATCGGTTGCTGGTGGCAACGGGCACCACCATGGCGGGCAATACGCCCGACCAATTGGCCGCAAGCCTGACCGCGGGCACGCGTCTGGTTCTGTACATGGCGGTGCAGCATCTG
>JALQUQ010000340.1 GCA_023263735.1 Paracoccaceae bacterium
CTTCGGGGCCGTGCATCTTGGGCTTCACCACATAGACGGACCCGCAGACCGAATTCCGGTTGCCCGCCGTTTTCTGCAAATCATGCAGGGCGCACAAAGTGGTGACAAAGGCGTCCATCAGCCCTTCGCCGATTTCGTGCCCCTCTGCGTCGA
This sequence comes from Paracoccaceae bacterium, assembly GCA_023263735.1. Classification (GTDB taxonomy): domain Bacteria; phylum Pseudomonadota; class Alphaproteobacteria; order Rhodobacterales; family Rhodobacteraceae; genus Pseudotabrizicola. Next base: position 154 of record JALQUQ010000340.1, read on the forward strand.
TGATGGCCGGGTTGGTCATCAGATGGCCCACATTGCGCACCAGCATCAGCGCGCGGCCCTTCAGCGAGGTGGGCGTGCCATCGGGGGCGGTAAAGGCCAGATCATCGGCCAAACGGCGGGTAAAGGTCTTGCCGCCCTTGGCGACCTCTTCGGTCAGATCGCCGCGCATCAGCCCCAGCCAGTTGGTATAGGCCAGAACCTTGTCCTCGGCATCAACGGCCGCCACGCTGTCTTCGCAATCCATGATCGCCGACAGGGCGGATTCAAGCCGGATGTCGGCGATATGCGCCGGATCGGTGGCCCCGATCGGATGGGTGGCGTCGATCACGATCTGAATGTGCAAACCATTGTGGCGCAAAAAGATCTGTGACGGCGCAGCGCTATCGCCCACACTGCCTGCAAATGCGGCAGGATTGGCAAGCCCGGTCGCCCCCGCAGGGGTTAGCACCGAAAGCGCGCCCCCCGTGACCTGATAGCCGGTCGCATCGGCATGCGATCCCGATGCCAGCGGCACGGCCTTGTCCAGAAACGCCTTGGCCCATGACACGGCCTCTGCGCCCCGGACCGGATCAAATCCCTTGCCCGAGGGCAGCGAGCCCAAGGCATCGGTGCCGTAAAGCGCATCATACAGCGATCCCCACCGCGCATTGGCGGCATTCAGGGCATAGCGCGCATTCATCACCGGCACGACCAGTTGCGGCCCCGGGATCAGGGCGATTTCCGGATCGGTGTTTTCGGTTTCAATGCTGAAATCGGGGCCTTCGGGCAGCAGATAGCCGATTTCACGCAAGAACCCCTGATAGCCTGCGGCGTTTTCCGGCTTGCCCCGCTGGCTTTTGTGCCAATGGTCGATTTGGGCCTGCAATTCATCGCGTTTGGCCAGCAGTTCGCGGTTCTTGGGCATCAGATCGGCCACGGCCTGCGCAAGCCCGGCCCAGAACTGACCAGCCCCAACCCCCGTTCCGGGCAGAGCGTTCTGTTCGACAAAGTCTTTCAGGCGATTGTCCACCAGAAGGCCATTCAGGGCGGTGCGGTCGGTCATGGCGCGTCCTTTCGTCGGTTCAGTCGGTGACCCGTGTCATTTTGGTTGTTTCACAGCATCCGGCGAAAAGGAATAGACTGGGGTAGGGCGCTTGGCAACAATATTGGTAAAATAATTTTACCAGTGGTGCGATGCCCGGAAAGATTTGTGTTGATCGGCGGGCAGGGATGTGAAAACTTAGCAATATGTCTAACCATGATGCCGATCTGAACCTTATCTTTCAGGCGCTGTCAGACCCCACCCGGCGCGAGATGTTGCAGCGGCTGGGCAAGGGCGCCATGCCCGTCTCTGATCTGGCGCGCCCGACCGGGCTTAGCCTGCCAACGGTCATGCGCCATGTCTCGGTGCTGGAGGAGGCGGGGCTGATCCTGACACAAAAAGAGGGGCGCGTCCGAACCTGCGAGCTGCGCCCCAAGGCCCTTGGGGTCGCGCGCGACTGGCTGGCCGACCGGCGCGCGGAGTGGGAGGCCCTGACCGACCGACTGGAAGCGTTTCTGGAAGAAATGGATGATGAAGATGATGCTTGATCCGAAAACCGATTTGGAACTGGTGCGCGAGTTGAAGGCCCCGCCGTCCAAGGTGTGGCGCTGCTGGACGGAACCCGCCCTGATCGAACGCTGGTTCGCCCCGCGCCCGGTGGTGACGCGCGATGTCTCGATCGAATTGTTCGCGGGGGGCAGTTTCAAGAATACGATGGATGTGCCCGATCATGGCACGATGGTGGGCCATGGCTGTGTCCTTGCGGTCGAGCATGAGCGTCGTCTGGTCTGGACCGATCTGATGCAGGGCGGCTTTCGCCCCAATGCCGATTGCTTTGGCTTTACCGCGATGATCTTGCTGGAGCCAAAGGGGACGGGCACGCTTTATCGTGCGCTGGCCCTGCACCGCAAACCCGAAGATGCCGAAAACCATGCCAAGATGGGCTTTCATGAGGGCTGGGGAACCGCCGCCGCCCAATTGGACGAAGTTGCGCTGACGCTATGACCTCTCGCATCATCGAATTGTCGCGCCAGATCGCGGCACCGCCGGCAAAGGTCTGGCGGTGCTGGACCGATCCCGCGCTTTTGCCCCAATGGTTTGGCCCCAAGGGCTTTACCTGCAAGACGACCGAGATCGACCTGCGCGAGGGCGGGCTCTGGCGGTTTGACATGATCGGCCCCGATGGCACGGTCTGGAAGAACCGCCACCGCTATCTGCGGATGGAGCCGACGCATCTGCTGCAGTTTCTCTTGGATGGGGATGATGACGGCGAAGCCGCGGCCGAGGTTGAAATGACCCTGTCCGCCACGCCGGGCGGCACACTGATCCGCTATCAGATGCAGTTTCCCACTGCCGAGGCCTGTCAGGCCGCCTTGGGCTTTGGCGCCAAGGAGTTGGGCCAGACCACGCTGGACAAATTGGCCGATCTGGCCGAGGGGCTGCCCCCCGCCTGACCCTGGCCTCTGGTCAGGCCTTGGGCCGGGGCGACTTTGCCGCGCCCCGGCAGCGGTCTGAACAATAGCGCACCTCCTCCCAGACCCGCGCCCATTTCTTGCGCCAGTCAAAGGGGCGGCCGCATTGGGCACAGGTCTTTTGCGGCAGATCGCCCTTTTTGCGCATTTTGCCCATGATCACAGGTCCAGCCGAAACTGCCGCGCATCGCCGGTGGTGCGGCCCTGTCCCTGCAGCGCAGCGCCCCCCTCGATCACGATGGCATCGCCCCCTGCCACCCGGTGCAACTGGCTTCGGGCCGGTTTGCGGGGCAGGCTTTGGGCAAATTGCGCAACCGCCGCCCGCCGGGCCGTGGCGGCATCAACCACCGCTTCGGGATATTTGCGCCCAAGAAGCCGCGCAGCCCCCGTCCACCGCCACGGCCGATGCAGATAGGGCAGCGGCACCTCGGCCAGTTCGGGCACCCAGCGCTGAATGAACCGCCCCTCGGGATCCAGCTTTTCGCCCATGGCCAGCGGGTCGGGAATGCGCGAACCTTGCAAGGCACGGGCCAGATTGTCCCAATGCGTGACCGGGTGGTAATCGGTCAATTTGCGCGCCAGCGCAGCCCCCACCATCGGCGCCGGACATCCCATCAGATAGACCGCCGCCTGCGCCACCATCGCCCGCATCCGCGCCCCCAACCCTCCCGTGGCCGACAGATAGCGCATCACCGCATCAAGAAAAGGCAGGCCGGTCTGCCCCGCCTCCC
>JALQUQ010000341.1 GCA_023263735.1 Paracoccaceae bacterium
TTTCGTCAAAGACGGCATCATTCGGCAGGTGGTGTTTGAGGACGGTGGCGGTGACCTTGCCCTTTTGCAGGATGTAATAGCCGTTAAAAAGCCGCCCGTCCTGAACGGCGGGGCCCCCGATGGCCAGGGCGGGACCATCGGCGCAATCGGCGGCAAGCTGGTGGATGGCGGCAATCGCGGCCTGCTGGAAGGCCGGTTTCAGGATCAGGTCCTGCGTCTGATAGCCGGTGATGAACATTTCGGTCAGCGCCAGCATGTCGGACCCGGCGGCCTTGGCCTGATCCCATGCCGCCCGGGCCTTGGCCGCATTGCCGACCAAATCGCCGACGGTCGGGTTCAACTGGGCAAGCGACAAACGAAATTGATCGGCCATTTCGCAACCTTCCTGAAACAGTGCTGGCCTTGTTCTAGCAGGTTCAAGGCCAAGGAAAAGACAATCTGCCCGGTAGGGGGGGCGTTCACCGTTGTGTTGACGGGAATTTGCCCTGCTTGTCAGGGGCAAGATGCGCCGTTAGGCTTTGCGCCAATCACGAACTGGGGAGGGTTCATATGCCTTTGCGTGCAAAGAAACTTGCGGCGATCGTCCTTGGAACGGCCCTGTTCGCCCTGCCGGCCTTTGCCCAAGATGGCGAGGTGATCAAAAAGCAATATGACGACGGGTCGATCTATGAGGGCACGTTCAAGGATGGCCGTCAGGATGGAACCGGCAGTTTCACCCTGCCGAACGGCTATTCCTATACCGGGGACTGGGTCGCGGGGGAAATTCGGGGCGAGGGGGTGGCGCGCTATCCCAATGGCAGCGTCTACACCGGCAGTTTCGCGGCGGGAAAGCCCGAGGGGCGCGGCAAGATCGTTTATGCCGATGGGGGCAGCTATGAGGGGGATTGGACCGGCGGCAGCATGACCGGGGCGGGCGTGGCGCGCTATCCCGATGGCAGCGTTTATACCGGGTCGTTCGTCGAGGGGCGGCACCATGGCTCTGGGGTTCTGGAAACGGCCGAGGGCGTGAAATACGAGGGCGCGTGGGTCGATGGCGCGAAATCGGGCAAGGGCCGGATGAGCTATCCCGACGGGACGATTTTTGACGGAACCTTTGCCGCCAATCAGCGCGATGGCGAGGGCACGCTGACGATGCCCGACGGGTTGACCTATGTCGGCCAGTGGAAGGCGGGGCAGATCAACGGCAAGGGCAAGCTGACCCAGCCCAATGGCGATATCTATGAGGGGGATTTCGTCGATGGCCAGCGGCAGGGTCAAGGCAAGGTGAGCCACGCCAGCGGCAACAGCTATGACGGCGGGTTCAAGGCCGATCTGCGCGAGGGCAAGGGGGTCTACAAGATCGCCGATGGCACGGTGATGGAGGGGGACTGGGTGGCCGGAAAGCTGGAGGGGCAAGGCAAGATCACCTATCCCGACGGCTCGGTCTATGAGGGGGCGGTCAAGGCCGACCAGCCCGAGGGCAAGGGCAAGATGACCTATCCCGACGGATCGACCTTTGACGGGGTTTGGGTCAAGGGCGTGATCGAGGGCGAGGGCACCGCCACCTATGCCGATGGCGCGGTCTATACCGGCAATTTCAAGGCGACCCGCCCGCATGGCGTGGGCACGCTGGTGCAAACCGACGGCTATAAATACGAGGGCGATTGGGTCGAGGGGCGGCGCGAGGGCAAAGGCACCGCCACCTATGCCGATGGATCGGTTTATACCGGTGATTTCGTTGCGGGCATCCGTCAGGGCAAGGGCGAAATCACCATGGCCGATGGGGTGAAATATTCGGGCGATTGGTCCAACGGCGAGATCGACGGGGTGGGCATTGCCACCTATCCCACCGGGGATGTTTATGAGGGGGCCTTTGTCAAAGGGCGGCGTGAGGGGTTGGGCAAGCTGACCTATGCCAGCGGCAAACTGGCCGAAGGGATCTGGAAATCCGGCATCCTGACCGCCCCAGCCCCCGAGCCCGAGGCCCCGGCCGCCCAAGAGGGCGCGGCGGCGGCCCCGGCGGCGGGGAACTAAACCGCCTCGCCCGCGTCGAGACGGGCCAGAAAGGCCGCGGCGTCGGACAGAACGGCGGCGCGGCGGGTTTCCTCCATCTTGTCCCATGTGCGGTACATCTGCGCCATCCGGGGATTGGATTGGAACCTGTCGCGGTGGCGGATCAGGAAATCCCAATAAAGCAGGTTGAACGGGCACGCCCCTGCCCCGGTCTTTTGCGCCACAAGGTAGGCACAGGTGCCGCAGTAATCCGACATCCGGTCGATATAGGCCCCCGAGGCCGCATAGGGTTTGGACCCGACGATGCCGCCATCGGCGAACTGGCTCATCCCGATGGTGTTGGGGGCCTCGACCCATTCGAAGGCGTCGATGTAGACGGACAAGTACCATTCGTGGACCTGCGCCGGATCGATCCCCGCCAAGAGGGCGAAGTTGCCCGTGACCATCAGGCGTTGGATGTGATGCGCATAGGCCAGATCGCGGGTTTGCCCGACCGCCTGCGAGAGGCAGTTCATCCGCGTCTTGGCCCCCCAATAGAGCGGGGGCAGCGCCCGGCTGGCCGCCAGCGCATTTTGCGCAGTGTAATCGGGGCCGTGCAGGTCATAGATCCCGCGGACGAATTCGCGCCAACCGATGATCTGGCGAATGAACCCCTCGACCGCGTTCAGGGGGGCGCGGCCGGCGTGATATTCCGCCTCGGCCCTTTGGCAGACCTCGATCGGGGAGAGAAGGCCGATGTTGAGCGACGAGGACAACAGCGAATGGCTGAGCGTGGGATCGCCCGCCAGCATCGCATCTTGTTCGTCGCCAAACTGGGGCAGCGCCTGCCTGGCAAAGTGATCGAGGGCCATCAGGGCCTGCGCGCGGGTGACCGGCCAGTTGAACCCGTCAAGCCGCCCGAAATGGTCGGGAAACCGGGTGGCGACCAGATCGATGACCTGCCGGGTCAGCGCATCCGGGGCAAAGCGTGGCGGGCGGGGGCGGAACAGATCGGCCTTGGCGGGTTTGCGGTTGTCGTGGTCAAAGTTCCATTGCCCGCCGATGGGCTGATCGCCCTGCATCAACAGGCCGGTCTTGCGCCGCATATCGCGGTAAAACCACTCCATCCGCAATTGTTTGCGCCCCTTGGCCCATGCCGCGAAATCGGGGGCCGCGCAGAGAAACCGGTCATCGGGCAGGATCGTCGTGTGCAGGGGCAAATCCCGCAGGGCCTGCCGCAAGCGCCATTCGCCGGGTTCGGTGGCGATAAGGGTCGAGGTGCCAAACGCCTGCGCGCGGCGCAACACCTCGCCCGCAAGGGACTGGCTGTTGGCGGGGTCGTCCAGCGTGGAATAGGCGACCGTCCAGCCCGCCCCCTGCAAATCTTGTGCGAAATGGCG
>JALQUQ010000342.1 GCA_023263735.1 Paracoccaceae bacterium
CCTTCCTGCCGATGGCGATTTGCGCCGGTATGACCAGCGCGATCATGAACCCGGTGCGCCAGCAAGAGATGGAGGCCATCCGCGCCGCCAACATGCTGATGAACCACGACGCCAACGGCGGCGAATGGATCCGTTTCTCGAAGGTGATCGAGGCCGTCGAGGGTGGCCTGTCGTTTGCCGAAGCTTCGGCCCAGCAGTCGCAAGCCGCATCGGGCCGTCGCGGCGGCCGTCGCGCCCGCTGCTAAGACCTTTGCGCTGAACACCAACGATCTTCCCGTCCAAGGATGGGAAGATCCTGACGTTGGCCTGTGAGACAGACGGCCATGGCACCGATCCTTGCCGCACCGGGTTTCTTGCGAAATCAGGCATGGCTTTTCCGGCAAAGGCACCGTTTCGCGGCAGGTTCTGGTCTGCCCCATCCCCTTTCGCCGTCGTTCCACTTTTGCACCCTGTTGACCGCAGCCCGGTTGTCGCGTTAGCCAAAGAGACCGGCAACAGGTGAGGTGCTGCGATGATCCGCCCTTGGGTTTTGGGTTCAGTCTGTGCGATGCTGATGGCCCATGGCGCCGCCGCCCAAGGGGATGACGATGCCGCGCGGGACGATTTTGTCACCGCCAACCTGATCGCCATCTTTTACCACGAATTGGGCCATGCGCTGGTCGATCTGCTGGCCCTTCCGGTCTTGGGTCAGGAAGAGGATGCGGCGGATGTGATGTCGGTCATCATGATCGACTGGCTGTTCGAGGAGGACACAGCCCAAAGCATCGCGATGGACAGCGCCTTTGGGTTTCTGGAAGACCCCGAAAACAGCCAAGAGGTGGCCTATTGGGATGTGCATGGCCCCGATGAACAGCGGTTTTACAATCACATCTGCCTGTTTTACGGCGCAAACCCCGAAACCCGGGCGCAAATGGCCGAAGATATGGGCCTTCCGCCGGAACGCTCTGACGGTTGCCCCGACGAATTCGCCCTTGCGGCCGACAGTTGGGGGGTGATCTTTGATCAACTTGAGGCCGAGACCAACCCGGTTCCCATCCTGTTCGACGCCAGCCGCAGTTCGCCCAAAGATCCGACCGTGGCCGTGATCCGGGACGAAGTGGCGCAGGTCAATCAGATTTTCAAGCTGCCCGCGGCCTTGACCGTGACGGTGGAATCCTGCGACGAGGCCAATGCCTTTTACATTCCCGAAGAGGCGACGATTGTGATGTGCAGTGAATTCGCCCCGCATCTGGCGGATCTGTTCGATCTGCATTGGAAAGAGTGATCCCCCATCAGGCCCCGTTGCCCCCGTTGGTTGGCACGAAAAGGAATATCCCATGACCGCGCCCCTTACCGGTGTGACCATCCTTGATCTGACCCATGTGCTGGCCGGGCCCTTTGCCTCGCAATCGCTGATGGATCTGGGGGCGCGGGTGATCAAGGTGGAACGCCCCGGCACCGGCGATGATACGCGGGCCTTTCCGCCCTTTGTCGATGGCGAAAGCGCCTATTTCGCCACGATCAACGCTGGAAAACAGTCGATTGCGCTGGACCTGAAGGCCGAAGGGGATCGGGCGATCTTTGACCGTCTTTTGGCGCGGGCCGATGTGATCTTGGAAAACTATCGCCCCGGGGTGATGGAGCGGATGGGCTATGGCTGGACCGATCTGCATCAGCGGTTTCCGGGTCTGATCTACGGCGCGGTCTCGGGCTTTGGCCATACGGGCCCCGAGGCGGGAAAGCCCGCGTATGACATGGTGGTGCAGGCGCGCGGCGGGGTGATGAGCATCACGGGCGAAGAGGGCGGCCCCCCGGTGCGGGTGGGGGCATCCATCGGCGATGTGGTGGCGGGGATGTTCTTGGCCCAAGGGATTTTGGCCGCGCTTTATGACCGGGCGCGCACGGGACTGGGGCGCAAGGTCGATATCGCGATGCTGGATGCGCAACTGGCCATTCAGGAACATGCGATTGCGATCACGGCGGCAACCGGGGTTCCCCCCGGCCGCACGGGCGCGCGGCATCCGACGATCACGCCTTTTGCGACCTATCGCGCGGCGGATGGGTTCTTTGTGATTGCCGCCGGGAATGATGCGATGTTTCGCCAGCTTTGCGATCTGTTCGCCCTGCCCTTGGCCGATGATCCGCGCTTTGCCACCAATGCCGCGCGCTGCGAAAATCATGCGCTGTTGAAACGGCTCTTGGAGGCGGTGACACTGGGCAACACGGTTGACCATTGGACGGCGGCGATGGCCAAGGCCGGTCTGCCCACCGCGCGCGTGCAAGATATGGCACAGGCCCTGCGCGACCCGCAGCTTTTGGCGCGCAACATGGTTCTGCCGATTGCGGGCGCGCCGCAGATGCTGGCCCCCGGCAATCCGATCAAGATTTCGGGGCTGGACGAACCCGACCACCGCCCCCCTGCCCCGCGTCTGGATCAGGATCGGCAGGCCATTCTGGATTGGCTTGACGCAACCTAGCATCATCCTGCCGCGATCAGACATTGCAGATCGGCAGAATGCCCCTAAAACGCATAGTGCGAGCAGGAGTTTACAATGTCCGATGATGCACTTGTGATTTTTACCCCCTCGGGAAAACGCGGGCGGTTTCCGCTTGGAACACCGGTTTTGACCGCCGCACGGCAACTGGGGGTTGACCTTGATTCCGTCTGTGGCGGGCGCGGCATTTGTTCGAAATGCCAGATCACGCCCGGCTATGGCGAATTCCCCAAACATGGCGTGCATGTCGATGACGAGGCGCTGTCGGAATGGAACTCGGTCGAAGAGCGCTATAAATCCAAGCGCGGCATGATCGATGGCCGCCGTCTGGGCTGTCAGGCCAAGGTGATGGGCGATGTGGTCATTGACGTGCCGCCCGAAAGTCAGGTGCACAAACAGGTCATCCGCAAATCGGCGACCGAGCGGGTCATCGAAATGGACCCAGCGACAAAGCTGTATTTCGTCGAAGTGGCCGAACCGGATATGGACGAACCGTCGGGCGATTTCGAACGTCTGTGCGCGGCTTTGGCCGACCAATGGCAGGTGGGCGCGGTGACGGCCGATCTGTCGATCTTGCGGCGGTTGCAAATTGCCCTGCGCAAGGGCGAATGGAAGGTGACCGTGGCGCTCCACAAGGGCAACCACGATGCGCAGGCCCGGATTCTGGACATCTGGCCCGGGTATCACGAAGGGCCGCTGTTGGGGCTGGCCATCGACCTTGGGTCAACGACCATCGCCGCGCATTTGTGCGATCTGGCCGATGGCCGGGTGCTGGCATCCAGCGGTTTGATGAACCCGCAGATCCGCTTTGGCGAAGATCTGATGAGCCGGCCTCTTTCGTGTTGCTGTGGATGGACTTCTGGAGCTGCTCCAATTCCGCTTTGAGT
>JALQUQ010000343.1 GCA_023263735.1 Paracoccaceae bacterium
GAATGCCCCCCGCCGACAGGATGGCAACCGGGGCCGTGCGCGTTGGGACCTTATCCGATCGCCCGGGTCAGACTGCCCGTTGCCGGAAACAGTGGGATCAGGCAGGCCTGAAGCGCGTGATAGATGTCGCCCTTGCCGGGAAAGATCGTGTACGACGGTTGCAAATCCTCGGTCAGTTCTTCGCGCCATCCGCCGTTTTGCCGATCGATGAACGCCGTGGCGATCACGTCCCAGACTTGGCGATATGCGGTCTCCCATTCCGGATTGGGGTCAAGCTCATTCAGGAAATGCGCGGCGGCTGCGGCCTCACAGGCTGGCCACCACAGCTTCATGCGTTTTTGAGGAACATCGTCCCAATCCAACGTGTAAAAGAAGCCGCCCTTTTCCCGGTCCCACCCCAGCGACATGGATTTGCGGAACAACTCTTGCGCTGCCTCCATCATCCAGCCTTCGCGTTTTCCATCCAGCACCCAAAGTTGCAGGATAAGCCGCGTCCATTCCAACCAATGGCCCGGCGTTGTTCCCGCTGGCCGGAACATTTCATTGGGATGATAATAAGATCGATCAACAGTCCAATCCGTCCCAAAATGTTCGGCCACACGCCATCCGACCGATCGCGCGGCCGTGCCAATGACGCGATGCGAAATCTGTTTTGCCTTGTTCAGATAGTCGGGGGTGCCCGTGGCCTCATAGGCGGCCATCAAGGCTTCTGTCAGGTGCATGTTGGAGTTCTGCCCGCGATAGGTGCCGCCATCCAGCGGCTGCCAATCGGCGGTGAATTCCTCGGCAATTGCGCCGGACTCAGCCTCCCAGAAACGGGCGTTCAGGATTTCTGTCACATCGGCCAGCATCGCATCGGCCAAGGGGTGACCGACCAGCTTTGCCGAAGAGGCCGCCAAGAGCACAAAGGCATGGCCATAGCCCTGTTTGCTGCTGTCTACCGGCTTGCCATCGCGAACCGACCAGAAATACCCCCCGTTCACGGCATCGCGGTGCTGGTTCCAAATGATATCCATCCCATGGTTGACGATGGCCATCGACCCCGGCCGACCCATCAGGGCACCAATGGCATAGCAATGCACCGCTCGGCCAGCGATATGGATCGGATGGATCTGGTCCAGCGGCGTCAGCGGATGACCTTCGGGCGAAAGATCATAAAAGCCACCTTTCGGGTCGACAAAACCGCGCTGAAAGAAATCCCACAGACCATTGGCCTGATCCATCAGCCACGCCCGATGCGTCGGCTGCTCCGTCCAGCGAATTGCCTGTGTCATGAATCCCCCCATATGGTCACGCGCCCTGCTGAGTGTCTTACACCAGCCTTGGGCAAAAACGACATGCAAAACCAAGCCAAGCTATGAATTCGCCCAGTTGGGCCGCGAGAGGCCATTCTCGCCGCAATCCGCGGCTTTCGAACGCCCTCGTCATGCGCATGACAGCGAACCGGACCCAAACTGTACAAAAGCGGCAGGACAGGTCCGCGCACTGAGGTGAAGAACACCGCCGTCACGTCAGATCACGGCGGCTTCGCGGTCTGATCCGGCTCGCTCGGCCGCAGACGCCGCTTCGGGCGGAAAATGCTTGTCAAACGGCCGACTTAAGGTAATTCTTTCGGCGACCGGAAGCCCACTTAGGGAATGCCGGTCGATGGCAGTGCTTACTCGGATTCGCTCTCTTAATGACTTCACGCGACCTATTCCGCGAATCCAAGCTGAGGCGGTCTAAACCCGTTGCTCTCTGGCGCCATCATCCCGTGGATGACCAAAGTGTCGATGGCCTTGTGGGGGCGACAATGGCGTTCCAATCCAAGTTTCCATCTGACATTGTAAAGATCACGCCAGCATCGAGCTTTCAACTGCGCGACCTTGGACAGACAGACGCGTGGAACGGAGACAAGTTGGGCAGGCGCGATTTCGGTACTGCGCGCGTAACCGATCCGGGGGATTGGCTGGACCTGATTGCCTCGCCCGCTTCGGAAGAACATCTATCGATCCATTTTGAAGCGGCACGCAGGCTGCGCGCAAGCATTCCTGAAGATCTCCCCCTGATCCAGACGATCTTTGATCCGATGTTTCAGGCGCGAACCCTTGCGCGTGGCGTTTGGGACGAGCATGTCAGGCTGGAGCCAGAGCTGATCGAAACAGCGCTCGACGCTCTGACGAACCGCACGGTGCAGATGATCGAAACGTTCCGGGACATCGGTGTGGATGGCATATTCTTGGCCATCCAGCATGCGGGAATGGATGATTACCGTCATCTCGGCCTGCCTAGGGCGCTGACGTGCCTGCGGGCAGCGGGTGGGGATGCAATGAACTTCGTCCATCTTCACGGCTCAGGCCTTCCGGGTTGGCTGGTGACAGCCTTTCCTGAAACAACCGTGCACGCGTCTTTCGACGAGAACCCGGAGCTCTTGGAGGAATGTCTGCGGCATCCTCAGCTTTCATTCGCAGGCGGGCTGTCGCCGGATTACCTCGCGAAGTCCAGCGCTGCCGAGGTGTCCCAGGCTGCCACGGCCATCCTAACACGGATGGAAGGCCGGCGCTTCATACTGGGTGCCGGTTGCGTGTTGGTGCCAGATACGCCCGCCGAAAATATTCACGCCTTGCTTGGTGCGGCGCGACGAGAGGTTTGTGCCATTGACGCATGATCTCCTGCCTCTGCGGCCTTCAGATCTTGACGCGCCGCTGAGGGATCGTTTTCTGCGGGTTGCGGAGAGGTTCCCGAAGCGCATTGCGATCGTTGATGCAGACGGTCAGGTCGATTATTCGGAATTGGCTCAGGGTGCCCTTGCATTGGCCGGCTCCATAGCTGCTGCGTCGGGTGAGGGCGAGCCGGTCGCCTTGCTTCTGCCGGCGACGCGCATCATGCCTTTCGCAATGCTGGGTGCTTTGTTGGCAGGTCGCCCTTACGTCCCGCTCGATCCCAATTTTCCCGCGGACCATTTGCTGCGTGTTCTATCTCACAGCGGCGCAGGGCTGGTGATCTGCGATCCCGATCAGTCCGAAACGATGTTGAAAGAAATGCCAGCGGGCATGAAGGTTCTCCGACCCCGGCTGGACGGTGGTATCGGCGAACTCTGCCAGGTCAAGCCAGAGACGGCGGCCTATGTGCTTTATACGTCGGGATCGACGGGCGTACCGAAGGGCGTGTGGCAGGATCAACGCGGCCTCCTTCACGACGTCATGCAGTTCACACAGGCAATCGGCATCACCCCAGATGACCGATTGAGTCTCCTTTACTCTCCAGCGGTCAATGGTGCCATCCGTGACATCTTTGGCGCCCTCTTGAACGGGGCCACCCTTTGCATGTCCGACCTCCGGCTTGATGGTCTTCGG
>JALQUQ010000344.1 GCA_023263735.1 Paracoccaceae bacterium
AGGTTCATGGTGCCCAGCGTCAGGCCGTAAGCGGCCAGGGCAGGCCAATCGCTGCGCTGCCAACTGCGGCGCCAGGGTCGCCACAAGCGCCTATGTGCGCAGCATTGTCGGGCTGGAGAATGTGACGATTTTGCAGCCGGCTTATGCGATTGAATACGACTTTTTCGATCCGCGCGGTTTGGATCGGACGTTGCAGGTGCGCGCCCTGCCGGGGTTGTATTTTGCCGGGCAGATCAACGGGACCACGGGGTATGAAGAGGCCGCGGCGCAGGGGTTGGTGGCTGGGTTGAATGCCGCGCGGGCGGCGACGGGGCAGGGCGGGGTGCAATTTGCCCGCACCGAGAGCTATATTGGCGTCTTGGTTGACGATCTGTTGGAACGCGGCGTGACCGAGCCCTATCGCATGTTCACCTCACGCGCGGAATACCGGTTGCATCTGCGGGCCGATAACGCCGATCAGCGGTTGACGCCGTTGGGTGTTGAATTGGGCTTGGTGAAAGAACCCCGCCAGCGCGCCTTTGCCGCAAAGATGGAGGCTTTGGAAGTCGCCCGTCAGATGATGCTGTCGGTTTCGTTCACGCCCAAGGAACTGGCGGCGCATGACATTCATGTCAGCAGCGATGGGGTGCGGCGGACTGGGATTGATGTGCTGGGATCGCTGGGTTTGACCGAGGAAAAGGTGCTGGAGGTCGTGCCGCAATTTGGCGAAGTGGATGCCGATACCCGCGAGCAGTTGGGTAAAGAGTCTCTCTATGCGCAATATCTTGAGCGGCAATCGGGTGAGATTGACCAGCTGAAGAAGGAAGAGCGGACGGCGATTCCGGCTGATTTTGATTATTGGCCGCTGTCGGGCCTGTCGACGGAGTTGAAGTTGAAGCTGGACAAGCGTCGGCCGTCGTCGATTCTTGAGGCCTCGCGGATTGAGGGGATGACTCCGGCGGCTCTGGTGCTGATCTTGTCGAATTTGCGGAAACGCGGTGCAGCGCAGGCGGCGCGCTGATGGCTCAGCAAGAAAATCGCTACGATGTTTCACGTGAAACATTCGAAAAGCTCGACGCCTATGTTGAGCTGGTGTTGAAGTGGAACCCAAGGATCAATCTGGTTTCAAAATCCAGTGCCGAGCAGATTCATGACAGGCACATCGCGGATTCGCTGCAATTGGCCGAGGGGTTTACCGAAGAGGTGGAAACCTGGGTTGATTTGGGCAGCGGTGGCGGGTTTCCGGGGCTGGTTCTGGCCATTCTGGCGGCCGAGCGCCCATTGGCGCGGCGGTTCGTTCTGGTGGAATCCGATGCCCGGAAATCGGCATTTCTGGCGCAGGTGAGCCGCGTTCTGGCCCTGCCGGTGACGATCAAGACCGAGCGGATTGAAAAGCTGGAGCCGCAAAATGCAGATGTCTTGTCGGCCCGGGCTTTGGCGTCGTTGACGGAATTGTGCGGATTTGCGGCGCGGCATCTGAAACCCGGTGGTCTGGCGGTTTTTCCAAAAGGGGCGTCCTTTCAGCAGGAAATCGATGATGCCAAAAAACTGTGGTCTTTTGATGTGACGATAAAAACCAGCGCTACCAACCCCGATTCTGCCATTCTCTCGCTTTGGAATATCAAACATGTCTGACGTCATGGATCGCAAACCGCCGAAAATCATTGCCGTCGCCAATCAAAAGGGCGGGGTGGGCAAGACGACGACAACGATCAACGTGGCGGCGGGTTTGGCTGAACTGGGTTTTCGGGTGTTGGTGATCGACCTTGACCCGCAGGGCAATGCCTCTACCGGGTTGGGGATCGAGGTTGGCCAGCGGATGCGGACCTCGTATGATCTGCTGCTGGAGGAGATTGCAGTCGAAGATTTGGCGCTGCAAAGTTCGGTCGAGAACGTGCTGATCGTGCCGTCGAATGCCGATCTTGCCTCGGCCGATATCGATCTGGTGGCGAATGAAAAGCGGTCTTTCCTGCTGCATGATGCGCTGCGAGGGGTGGGGGTGCAGGCACTGCATCTGGATTATGTGTTGATTGACTGCCCGCCGTCGCTGTCTTTGCTGACGGTGAATGCCCTGATTGCGGCGACATCGACCTTGATTCCGCTGCAGAGCGAGTTTTTTGCCTTGGAGGGGTTGTCGCAATTGATGCTGACGATCCGCGATATTCGCAAGACGGCGAACCCCAATCTGCGGATTGAGGGTGTGGTGGTGACGATGACTGATGCGCGGAACAAGCTTTCGCAGCAGGTCGAGGCAGATGTGCGCGCGACGTTGGGGTCGGTTGTGTTTGAAACCGTGATCCCGCGGAACGTGCGGGTGTCAGAGGCGCCGTCCTACGCCATGCCGGTTCTGAGTTATGACCCGTCGTCGAAAGGGGCCGAGGCCTACCGCCGGTTGGTGCGGGAAATTGCAGTGAATAATGGCGAAGTGCTGGCAGGATAACAATGATGGAAAAGAAACCCGAACGCAAAGGTCTTGGTCGCGGGCTTTCGGCTTTGATGGCCGACGTCAATCTGCTGCATGGTGCTGAGGCCCCGGCGACCGCCGAACGTCCGCGGCAAGAGGCGGATGCCAAATTGCCGATCGAGCGTATTCGCCCGAACCCAAACCAGCCGCGCCGTGATTTTTCGCAAGAAGCCTTGCAGGAATTGGCCGAGTCGATCCGCGTCAAGGGCATCATCCAGCCGATCGTTGTGCGCAAATCGGCGGATGATTTCTTTGAGATCGTGGCCGGCGAGCGGCGGTGGCGGGCGGCGCAACTGGCGCAACTGCACGAAGTTCCGGTTGTGGTGCGCAGCTTTACCGACGCGGAAGTGTTGGAAATTGCGATCATCGAAAACATTCAGCGGGCGGACCTGAACCCGATTGAAGAGGCGATGGGCTTTCGCCAGTTGATGGATCGGTTTGGGCACACGCAGGAAAAGCTGGCCGAGGCGCTTTCGAAAAGCCGCAGCCATATTGCCAACACCCTGCGCCTGCTGAGCCTGCCGGATGATGTTCAGATGATGATGCGCGAGGGAAAGGTTTCGGCCGGCCACGCGCGGGCCTTGATCGGCAATCCCAATGCCTCAGAGATGGCGCGCAAGGTGATGGCCGAAGGGCTGTCGGTGCGCGACGTTGAAAAGATGATGCGCGAGGAGGGGGGCAAGAAAAAGGCCCCGCGCCCGGCGACGGACCATTCGGAAAAGGATGCCGACACGCGGGCGATTGAAGGCGACCTGTCGGCCAATCTGGGCATGGCGGTCACGATCGATCATTTCGCGGGCGGCGAAAGCGGTGTGCTGACGATCCGCTATGCGACGTTGGAGCAGTTGGATCGCCTGTGCGAGATGCTTTCGTCGGTCAAGGCTGGGCG
>JALQUQ010000345.1 GCA_023263735.1 Paracoccaceae bacterium
GATGATCTCCGCCGTGGAAGGCAGCGCGGGCAGGCCGCGCAATTTGCCCGGCAGGGTGAACAGGGCTGCCCAGTCAACCGCGAAAACCCGGCCAGCCAGATATCAGACCGTGCGAAACCGGCCGCGGTCAGATCGGTCACCGCCCGATCCACCGCCAAAAGCGCAGAGGCCAACGGCGCGGCCATCTGGGACTGCGGTGCCAGAAAGCTGGTTGGCCACCAACTGTTGCCCGGGGCCTGCAACGCGATGGCCCCCAGATCGGGAACGGCGGCATAATCCAAAAGACCCATGATGTCGGCCGCATTCGATCCGCGACCATGCGCCAGAATGACGGCCCGTTTTGCGCCCTTGGGCAGATGGCGGATCATGTCGGCACCCGCAAATCCGGCAAGACCGCCTCGATCCGATCCCGGATCTTTTCATATTGCGGCGGAAGTTTCAGGGCCGTGCCCAAGGTTTCAACCGGTTCATCCACCGCAAAACCCGGCGGGTCGGTCGCGATTTCAAACAGCACGCCGCCCGGTTCGCGAAAATAGATCGCGTTGAAATATTGGCGGTCGATCACCGGGGTGGTGCGATGGCCAAAGCTGCGCATCCGGTCGATCCACTCCGCCTGCTCGTCCGTGCTGCGCGCCCGAAAGGCCACATGGTGGATCGTTCCCCGACCGGGCGTGCCCGCAACGGGGGTATGGCTGCGCACCACATCCAGCACCCGACCCCGCTCGGCCCCCTTGGCCACCAGCCGATGCCGATCAAACCGGCCCGAGGTTTCCTGCCCCACATGGTCATAGCCGAAAGCTTCGGTCAAAAGGCGGATCGTCGGCTCTGGGTCACGTTCCCACAGCGTCACCGAATGAAATCCATGCGCATCGGGGGCGGCGTCATCGGCGATCAACTCCACCGCCAGCCCATCGGGATCACGCAGGCCCAACACCTCGGCCCCAAAGCGCAACTCGCGCGGGGCTTGCGGCAATCCGGCGGCCTCTTGCACCTTGGACAGGTGATCCAACAGCGCGGGCGGTACGGCATAGGCAAATGCCGAGGCCATCCCCGCCCCTGCCCGGCCCGGCCCGGCATTGGCAAAGGGAAAGAACGTCAGGATCGTGCCGGGCGCGCCAGTGGGGTTGCCGTAATACAGATGATGCGTGCCCGGATCGTCGAAGTTGACGGTTTTCTTGACCAGCTTTTGGCCCAGACTGCCCACGTAATAGTCAACATTGGCCTGTGCCGGCCCGCTGATGGCGGTGATGTGATGAATTCCAGGGATATGCGTCATGGCCCGTCTCCTGATGTCATGCGGTCATTTCAGAGATAGCCCACTTTACCACGCACAAAAGGGCAAATGGCGCGAATGATTTGTGCGAATTCGCACGTTTGCCGTGGCTCACGGTTCTTCACCCGAAATCACTGCTTTGCACAGAATTGCCGAAGGCGGCATCAACCCTTTCCACTCTGAACGCCAATCGTTATCATGCGCGGGCAAATCAAATTTGCATCGTGCAGATACGGCGCAGCAGGCGTCAGGCAAAAGCCCGGGACAAACCGGTGCAACGGGGGCTTGGAATGAAACAGGCAGAAATCAGGAATGTGTTCCTGATCTTGGCGACCACAACCGCCTTGGCGGGATGCGTGGGCGGCGGCAGTGGCGGCGGGTTGTTCGGCGGAAAGTCGGACGACGGCAGTGCCGCAGCACAGGCCACATCGACCCGCATCGTTGATCGGGATGTCGAAGCACCCGAGGTGTTTCAGACCACCGATCAGGCCCTTTGGGACGGACGCCCCTCGCTGGGCGGGGTTTGGGTGGCATCGCCCGATACCAAAGACCCCGAGCGCGTGATCATCCGCAACAAGGCCAATGGCAAATTTGTCATCGGGGCCCTGTTCCGCCGCGAAAACCTGAACCCCGGACCGAAACTGCAGATTTCCTCCGATGCCGCAGCGGCCTTGGGCATTCTGGCCGGGGCACCGACCCAGATCAATGTGACGGCCCTGCGCCGCGATCAGGCCGAGGTGGCCCCCGATGCGACCAAGCCGATCCTCGACTCGTCGGAGTCGGTACAGACGGCGGCCATTGACCCCGTCGCCGGTGCCGCCGCCGCCATCGACCGCGCCGAGGCCAAGAAAACCGCCGATCCGATCGCGCCGGTCGTGACTTCGGCCCCGCTGGATGCCCCGGCCCCCAAACCCGCGGCAAAACCCCCAGCCGCCAAACCGGCCCCCGCCGCCGCGCCCAAGGTTGCCAGCGGATCAACCATTCAAATCGGCATCTTCTCGGTCGAGGCGAATGCCAAACGCGCGGCAGAGGCGCTGAAAAAGGCGGGCCTGTCCGCCGACGTTCATAAAGAAGAGTCCAAAGGCAAAGCGCTCTGGTCGGTCACGACCAAAGGCGATGCCGCCGCCCTGACCAAGGTCAAGGGTCTGGGCTTCCCCGACGCCTATTTCCTGAAACGCTGAGCCATCACCGGAGGTCCGATGACCCGTTGTCTGCGCCCTGTCCTGACCCTGTTGCTGATCCTGTGCGCTGGTTTTGCACAGGCGTTCGAAACCCGTGCCACCGCCGCTTGGGTGTATGACCTGACAACCGGCACGGTCTTGATGGACAAGAACGCCGACGCGCCCCTGCCCCCGGCCAGCATGTCAAAGCTCATGACGATCAACCTGCTGTTCGAGGCCCTGCGGGATGGCCGGGTGACGATGGAGACGACCTTTGGCGTTTCGGCCCGGGCCAAGGCGATGGGCGGATCGACCATGTTCTTGCAGGAAAGCGACCGACCGACCGTCAATGAACTGATCCACGGCATGATCATCAATTCGGGCAACGATGCCTGCGTGGTGGTCGCCGAGGGGTTGGCCGGAACCGAGGATGCCTTTGCAAAACAAATGACCGCCCGCGCGCAGGCGCTTGGCATGACCAATTCGCATTTTGCCAACGCCAGCGGCTGGCCGCACCCCGACCACCGCATGTCGATGCGCGATCTGGGCATCCTCGCCACGCGGCTGATCACGGTCTTTCCGGAATATTACGAGATCTTTTCGCAAACCCATTTCAACTACAAAGACCGCGCCCCGGCCAATTCGCAAAACCGCAACCCGCTGTTGGAATTGGGCGTTGGGGCCGATGGCCTGAAAACCGGGCATACGACCGAGGCGGGCTATGGTCTGGTCGGGTCGGCGCAACAGGGGGATCGGCGGGTGATCTTTGTCATCACCGGTTTGGCCTCTGACAAGGATCGCGCCGAAGAAGCCGAAAAGATCGTCAGTTGGGCCTTTCATCAATCCGTACGAGCAGGCAAAGATGATCGTGGTGACGATCGTTGTCTGCCGCAGTT
>JALQUQ010000346.1 GCA_023263735.1 Paracoccaceae bacterium
GTCGTCGCACGCCTTCTGAGCGAAGAAAACCCCGATGATATTGCCTATTCGACCGCAATCAGATTGCTTCGGATCCCCCCGGAGGGAATGACCGTCGAAGCGACGCCGGATGTTCTGCATTCGGGCAAGATTGCCGCCGATGAAATGCCGGACGAGGTCGAAATCCAAGGGCTGAATGCAGACCTTTTCCCCTACCAAGCGCGTGGCGTCCAATGGATGTGGGACACGGTCAACCGGACTGGCGGCCTGATCTTGGCGGACGAGATGGGTCTGGGCAAGACCTTGCAGATCATCGCGCTCTTGCTCAAGGATCCGCCAGAGAGGACTTCTCCTGCACTGATCGTCTGTCCGACCAGCCTCATTGCCAACTGGGTCCGCGAATTCGGGAAGTTTGCGCCGGGCATCAGCCTCATGGTTCACCGCGGGGCGCATCGGGCAGGCATCTGGCGTGACCTGCAGGTCGCGTCTGTCGGGGGTGGATACGGTGTATCGGATCGGGGGCGCGCAGGCGATTGCGGCGCTGGCCTATGGGACCCCCACGATCGCGCCGGTGGACAAGATCACGGGGCCCGGCAATGCCTTTGTCGCGGCGGCCAAGCGGCGGGTGTTTGGCCGGGTGGGCATCGACATGATCGCGGGGCCGTCGGAGGTTTTGGTGATCGCGGACGGCGAGAATGACGCGGATTGGGTGGCGCTTGACCTGTTGTCGCAGGCCGAACATGACGCGAGCGCGCAATCCATTCTGATCACCACCGATGCCGGGTTTGGCGCGGCGGTGGCGCGGGCGGTCGAGGCGCGGCTGGAAACGCTGGAGCGGCGCGCGATTGCGGGGGCCAGCTGGCGCGACAATGGGGCGGTGATCGTGGTCGAAACGCTGGATCAGGCGGCGGCCTTGGCCAATCGGATCGCGCCCGAGCATCTGGAACTGATGGTCGCCGATCCCGAGGGCTTGGCGGCAAAGATCCCGCATGCGGGCGCGATTTTCCTGGGTGCCTGGACGCCCGAGGCGATTGGCGATTATGTCGGCGGGCCGAACCATGTGTTGCCGACCGCGCGCTCGGCCCGGTTTTCCAGTGGGCTGAACGTGCTGGATTTCATGAAGCGCACCACCATGGCACGGATGACGCCCGAGG
Organism: Paracoccaceae bacterium; assembly: GCA_023263735.1. GTDB lineage: Bacteria > Pseudomonadota > Alphaproteobacteria > Rhodobacterales > Rhodobacteraceae > Pseudotabrizicola. The sequence goes on from JALQUQ010000346.1 coordinate 1,134, forward strand.
CGCTGAAGGCCATTGGCCCGGCGGCGGAGGTGCTGGCGATCTCGGAAAGCCTTGAGGCGCATGGGTTGAGCGTGCGGGCACGGTTGGACCGGTTGAACGGCTGAGGCGGTCTGAATCTTTGGGCGCTATGCCGAAGAGTGGGCTCTGCCGGGGGGAGAGTTGGCGCGTTGCTCTTGCTTTGCGGGGGCGGGTCGGGCATCACGGTCCCAACACCGAGTAAGGCCTGCCCATGACCAACCGTATTTGCCATATCGAGATTGATGAGACCGGCTTGGCCCGGCCGACGCCCGAGATTGAACAGGAACGCCGTGTGGCGATCTTTGATCTGCTGGAGGAAAACAGCTTTGGCCTGCCGGCGCGCGAGGGGCGCGCGGTGCCGCCGGGGCCCTATCGGCTGGGCTTGGCGATCCGCGAGGGGCGGCTGGTCTTTGAGATCGCCACCGAGGACGAGACGCGGGTGGGGGAGTTTTACCTGAGCCTTGGGCCGTTCCGGCAGGTGGTCAAAGACTATTTCCAGATTTGCGAGAGCTATTTCGATGCGGTGAAGCGCTTGCCGCCCAGCCAGATCGAGACGGTCGATATGGCCCGGCGCGGCATTCACAACGAAGGGGCCCGCGTGCTGCAAGAGCGGCTGGAGGGCAAGGCCGAGGTGGATACCGACACCGCGCGCCGCCTGTTCACCCTGATCTGTGTTCTGCACTGGGGGTGATTTTGGGAGTTTTTCCGCAGTCGGTCCTGTTTTGCTGCGATCACAATGCCGTCCGGTCGCCCATGGCCGAGGCCTTGATGAAACAGCTTTATGGGCAAAGGGCGTATGTCCAGTCGGCGGGGGTCAAGAACGATATGGAGGTGGATGGCTTTTCGGTGGCCGTCTGCCGGGAAATCGGGATCGAGCTGGAACGGCACCGCAGCCGCAGCTTTGAAGAAATGCAGGAATGGGGCGATGATCTTTCGCAATTCGATCTGATCGTGGCTCTGTCGCCCGCCAGCCAGCGCATGGCGTTGGAGTTGACGCGGCATTACCATCTGGACATCGAATATTGGCCCATTCTGGACCCGACGGGTTTGGGGGAAACGCGCGACGCCAAATTGTCGGCCTATCGACAGGCGCGCGACCAGATCCGGGATCGGATGGTGGCGCGGTTCGGGGCGCCGACGGCCTGACCGGTGGGGCCGGCGTCAGGCGGCGTCGGAGTGTTTGTGCAAGATGCGGGGCAGCGCCCCTTCGATCCAGCGGGTCAGGGCCACGACATGGGCCGCCGCCTCGTGCCCCAAGGGGGTGAGGCTGTAATCGACATGCGGCGGCACGACATTATGCGCGACCCGCAAGACGAACCCATCCGATTCCAGTTGTTGCAGGGTTTGGGCCAGCATCCGTTCGCTGACCCCGGCAATCTTGCGCCGCAGTTCCGAAAACCGATGGGTGCCGGTGGCCAACACGATGATGGCCAGCACGCCCCACCGGCTGGTGAGGTGCGACAGGATCGCGCGCGAGGGGCAGGTTTCGGCCAGAACATTGCCGCGCTGCCAATCGTCGAGCAGGTGTTGTGCGTCTTTCTGCGTCGTCATGTGCGCCTCTGATGTATACTTACAAAAATGTATGTACTTCCTTTTCGTAAGTAAAGGGGCCAAATTCCGGTCATCCAAAATCCGAAAGGGAAAGAAAATGACCGTTATCGCAGTAACCGGAGCTACGGGGCAATTGGGGCGGCTGGCTGTTGCCGCATTGAAGACCCGGGGGGCGCAACCGATTGCGCTGGTGCGCAGCCCGGAAAAAGCCGCCGATCTGGGGGTTGAGGCGCGGGCCTTTGATTACACCGCCGTGGATGCGGGCGCGCTGAAGGGGGTTGAGGTTCTGGTTCTGATTTCGTCGAACGATTTCAACGACCGCGCGGGCCAGCATATCAATGTGCTGAAGGCGGCAAAGGCGGCGGGTGTGGGCCGGGTGATCTATACCTCGCTGCTGAAGGGCGATGCCTCGCCCATGATCTTGGCGGCGGATCACGTGGCCACGGAAAAGGCCATTGCCGATCTGGGCCTGACCGCGACGATCCTGCGCAATGGCTGGTACGTGGAAAACTATGCCGGGTCGATCTTGGGTGGGCCGCAGCATGGTGCCATCATGGCCGCCAGCGGTGCAGGCAAGATTGCGGCAGCGTCGCGCGCCGATTACGCCGAAGCGATCGCGGTGACGGC
>JALQUQ010000347.1 GCA_023263735.1 Paracoccaceae bacterium
CCTTGGACCCCGCCTTGGCCAGTGCCACCGCCAAAGCGTCGGTCATTTTGCCCTGATCGGTGATCGAGGCGAAAATCGACTCGCGCCGCTGTTCCATCTCGCGCAGATAGGTCAGCCGTTCCGCCAGTTGCCGCAATTGCGTGTCATCCAGCCCGCCCGTCACTTCCTTGCGGTAGCGCGCAACAAAGGGAACGGTCGCGCCTTCGTCCAAAAGACCGACGGCGGCGGTCACCTGCTGGGCGGTTGCGCCGATATCGGTGGCAATGGATTGCGCGATTCTGCGATGGGTTTCGGGGGTCATGAACTTGGGCCTCCTGTCCTTGGAAGGCGGACCATATCGAACCCGATCGCCAAGGAAAAGAGCACGCGAAACCAGCAACCGCGCATCGCGCGGGCAGCCGGATCGTGTATGCTTTGGGAGAGATGGTACCGCCTCCCCGGCTCGAACGGGGGACCCCCAGATCCACAATCTGGTGCTCTAACCAACTGAGCTAAGGCGGCACTTGCGGGCCGTTTAGCCCCCCTGATGGGGGAATGCAAGTGGCTTTCGCGCCTTTCCTGACGCTTGCGTGACAGGGAAAAGGACGATAGGCGAAAGGTTCGGCCCAGAGGGCCAGTTTTTCAGTCAAGCGGAGCGTGGCAGAATGGGAATCGACAGCGAAAGCGATATCTCGGCGAATCTGCAAATTGGGCCGACCTCGGTCGGAATGGTTCGGATCTACGTCGAGGCGGATGGCGGCATCGAATTGCCGTTGGATTTCGATCCGGATGAAGCGGATGAAATCGCCGAAGAACTGCGTGCCGCCGCCGAAGCCGCCCGCGCCATGGGCACGACCTCGGCTAAGCCCAAGCGGAAATGATCCCCGCCGGGTCACGCAGCGCCTGCAACCGCAGCGCTGCGTGGCGCGCAAATTTCTGCACCATGACCTTGCGCCGCGCCGCCGCAAGCGGGGTCTCTGCGGGCATGCGGATGATTTCCGCGTCATAGGCATCGGCGATGATCAAACCCTGATCCGGCGCCAGCAATTCCGTCGGAAAATCGGCATCGACCGCCCAGAAATAGCGGTCGCACCATTCCAGATAGCCCTGCCATTTCTGATCAGCCTGAAAATCGGCGCGGCTGGATTTGCATTCGATCACCCAAAGTTCCCCCTTGGGACCAAGCCCCAGAACATCGACCCGCAACCCGGGCGCGGGCACGAATTCTTCGACCGTCACAAAATCCATCGACCGCAACGCCCGCGCGACCCCACGGGCAAGCCGTTGGCCGGGCGTCAGGGAAAGGGGGGCATCGGTATCCATTTCCATACTATGAACAAAAAGGAAACATCCGACAAGAACCCTTGTATCAGCGCGGAAAATTCAAAGAGACTTGGCGCGGCTGATCGTTTTTTATCGGAGCATTTATTGATGAAATTTCTTGTCCTTGGGGCCGTCGTGCTGATGTCGCCCATGGCCGCATCGGCAACCACCGTGGCCGATTGCACCGTTTCTGCGGGCTGCACCTGTGTCGACTCCCCCCTTTCCCCTTCGGATTTGGAGGTGTTGTTTGACGTGCCCCCGCCCCCGGATGCCGCCACGCAGGTCTTTGTGGTTCAAGACGGCAAGGGAATCTGGTCCAAACTGTCGATCAGCGATATCGACATCACCGCCGGCGGCGATGGCAATTGCGCGGGCCCGTTGCGGCCCGAAGACGGCGTCTGGACGGCATCAAGCGTCATCACCAACATGGTTTGCGGATCGGGCACAGCGATGATGCGGTCGATGATGGAGGCGAACCTGCGCAAGGAAAAACCCGCCCGCGTGGTCTGGGGCGGCACATTCGATGGCAAAATCTGGGAAACGGCATGGCTGGCCGCCAACCCCGACCCAGAGGCAACCCCGCTGGCATGGCAGCAGGTGTCCGAGGTGGAAACAAAAGGCAGCGTCAAGATGGCAGGAATGACCTCGGATTATCGCATGATCTTGCTGACGCCCAAATCCTTTCGGGCCGAATGGTCGTTTCGGGCCCGCAACGAAGAAGGCCCCTGCAATTGGGATGTCGTGAACATGGTGCGCAAGACGGCGGATTGACGGGCAAAGCCCCTTGCCGCCCGCGCAGGGCCCGCCTATCTATAAAGGCGGCGGGTGCTGCTCTTTGCGTGAGGGGCTCTTATCCCAGTGGCCTATAAGCATTAGCACGGGTGCTGGCTCTGGCAAGATCCTGGTCTTGCTACCTGGTGCCCACCTGAGACCTCTGGCTCTCGGGACATTCAGCTGCCCACGGATGCTGCGGGCCCGCCACCCTTTCCCACGCCGGGCCGATCCCACTCCCGAAAATGACAAAAGGCTTTCCAATCAGGAAAGCCTTTGTCGCAGGTTTCATAGGCCGCCGATCAGCCGCGGCGGGCACCACGGCGCACCGGGCCACGGGCGGGCGCGGCAACAGGAATGGGGATCAGCGCAGCATGCTGGCGCAGACCACCGCGCGGCGGCTCATCCTCGGACCCAAGCGACATGACGACGATCCCAAACTGAACCGCGCCAAAGACGATGCCGTTAAAGACAAACATCATCGCGGCGGCAACAAGCCCCATTTCGGAATTCAGGATCAGATCCGCCAGACCACCCAGATTGAGCGCCAGAATGGCCCCCAGAAACGCGGCCGACAAACCAAACCCCAAAGCGGCATTCACGATGTAGAGTCGAACAAGTTTTGGCATGAGCATATCCCCCATGCCTTGAATGTAATCGTATTGTGACAAAGAAAAAGAGCCATTCTGCCGCATCTGCAGAAAATGGCTCTTTTCAGGGTGGCCGTGCCGAAAGCTTGATCAGAACGCAGCGGGCTTTGCTTCGCGCGCCATGTGATCCAGAACGGCGTTGACGAATTTCGACTCTTTGCCTTCGGGAAAGAAGGCGCGGGCCACGTCAACGAATTCGTTGATGACCACCTTGGGCGGTGTGTCGGTTTCGGTCAATTCTGCACCGGCGGCGCGGAACAGGGCGCGCAGAACCGGGTCGATCCGGTCGATCGGCCATTTCGCCACCAAGGCCCTGTCGGTCATCTGGTCGATCTTGGCCTGCCAGTTCACGGCCTTTTCAACCAATTCGCGGAACAGTTTGACATCGCCTTCGGCAAACTCACCCTCTTCATAGGTGGCACCAAAACGGTGGTCTTCAAACTCACGCATGATGGCCGTCGTGGTCTGACCGCTGGTTTCCATTTGGAACAGCGCCTGCACGGCGTACAGCCGCGCGGCCGAGCGCATTTGCTTTTTATCGATCTTTTGGGTCATGGGCGGAATCCGATCCCTTTCGTCTGGCCGGCCCATTTGCGCGAAAGT
>JALQUQ010000348.1 GCA_023263735.1 Paracoccaceae bacterium
CGGTCGGTTTGTTCGCGTGATCCAGCATCGTCTCATCCATTTCTGTTCCACCCAAGGGCGGCGTCATCAGCCAGCGATTTGTGGAACATTACCGCTGGGGGTGCAAGGGGCGGGCGACAGGAAATGCACGCCTGCGCCCATCTAAAGCCTTAGTCGCGGAAATTCCGGCTGTCCTTGATCTGATCCCATGCCCAGACCACTTCTTGCAACTGCTCTTCATGACTGCGGTCGCCGCCATTCATATCGGGGTGCAGCACCTTGATCAGGCCCTTATAGGCCTTGCGGATATCGGGTTTTGACATGGTGTCGCGGCAGTCCAGAATCTCCAGCGCCTTGCGTTCGGTCGAGGGCAGTTTGCGGGTGGCCGACGACAAAACCTTGCCGGGGTTCTGCGTGGCCTTTTCGCCCAAAAGATCCATCGGATCGCTGATGCCCAAACGGGCCCAGGCATTGCCGTCATCCTTGCGGCTAAAGGGCTTGGTTTCCCGACCCCAGACCCGATCCTTGTCCAGAAACTTTTGAAAATCGTCGTCCGACGTTCCTTCGAAAAAGTTCCATTTCAGATTGTATTCGCGCACGTGATCTTTGCAGAACCAAAAGAAATCGTCCAATTGGTCCGGGCTCTTGGGCGCGCGGTAAGCCCCGTCGGCGCGGCACTCAGGGAAATCGCATTTGCGCGACGATGTTTCAAATGCACCCGACATGCCGCGTCTGTTGGTCTTTTTGGCCTTTTTGGCCGCAGACACGCGCATATCGAATTCAAAGGGGTTCTTTCCGGACATGTTCCGTGGACCTTGTTCGCTCTTTCCGACTCGGGCGGCACAGTTTAGGGGATTGATCGGCAAGGTGAAGGGGGGAAGCTGAAAATGGCTGTGAAAGACGAGATCGAAGCGAAACTTCGCGCGGCATTTTCGCCCGACCTGTTGGACGTCGTGAACGAAAGCCACCGCCATGCAGGGCATTCGGGCGACGATGGCACGGGGGAAAGCCATTTCCAGATTTCGATCCGCGCTCCGGCCTTTGCGACGATGAGTCGGGTGCAGCGGCACCGGGCGGTTTTTGCGGCCTTGGGCGATATTCCCCAGCGTGTTCATGCCCTTGGTCTGGATATCGGCTGACCCTTTATCGCGTTCCGTTGCTGGGCCCGGTTTCGCCAGATGCCTGTGAAACCGCCCATGCCTTCGCTTGGCGTTGAAAAAACAGGCAACAACGGGGGTATGTGAGGCCATCTGGCCGCGCCGGGCCACGTGCCGCTTTTTCGCTGCGGATGTTTTGCGATATCGAAGAAAGGCGCGTCACCCCGCGCCCGGCTGCAACGAAGGAGCCGTGACACGTGCCCCCCAAGGGGGCAGCAGCAACGGCGCTGCATCTTTTCCAAATACCCCGGCCAGATGGCCTTGGCAAAGATGGAGCATCAGATGCCCAAGCAGAAATTGGTGATTGTTGGCAATGGTATGGCGCCGGGCCGGATGCTGGAGCATCTGTTCGAGGCGTCAGAGGCCTATGAGGTCACGATCTTTAACGCCGAACCGCGCGTGAACTATGACCGGATCATGTTGTCGCCGGTCCTGTCGGGCGAAAAGACCTTTGAAGACATCGTGATCCATGATGATGCTTGGTATGCGAAACATGGCGTCACGCTTCATCGCGGCGAAAAGGTGGTAGCGATTGACCGCGCGGCAAAGACCGTCACCTCGGCCGGTGGGATCACCGCCGCCTATGACAAGTTGGTGATCGCGACAGGCTCACAGCCCTTCATCATCCCGGTGCCGGGGAAAGACCTGCCCGGCGTGCTGGCCTACCGCGATCTGGATGATGTCGAAGGCATGGTGAAAGCCTCCACCTCCCAAGGAAACGCCGTGGTGATCGGCGGCGGCCTTCTGGGGTTAGAGGCCGCGGCCGGTCTGGCCATGCGCGGGGTCAAGGTGACGGTGGTTCACCTGATGCCCACGCTGATGGAGCGCCAGTTGGACCCGGCTGCGGGCTATCTGTTGCAGCGCGAGTTAGAGCGGCGCGGGATCGAGGTTCTGTGCGGCGCGAATACGAAACAGATTTTGGGCACGGATCGGGTGACGGGTGTCGAACTGGCCGATGGTCGGGTGATCGACGCCTCGCTGGTGATCATGGCCGTGGGCATCCGGCCCAATGTGCAACTGGCCAAGGAGGCCGGGCTGGAGGTGGGGCGCGGGATCAAGACCGATGCCACGATGCTGACCTCGGACCCCGATATCTATTCGCTGGGCGAATGCGCCGAGGTGGGGGGCATGGTCTACGGTCTGGTGGCGCCCCTGTATCAGATGGCGCGCGTGATGGCTGCGCATCTGGCGGGGCCGTCGGATGCGGCCTTTAAACATACGGAGACGCCGACCAAGCTGAAGGTCACGGGCGTGAACCTGTATTCCGTGGGGGATTTTGCCGAAGGCGAGGGGCGCGAGGATATCGTGCTGCGCGATGCGATGCGCGGCAGCTATAAACGCGTGATCCTGAAAGACAACAAGGTGATCGGCGCGGTTCTTTATGGCGATGTGGCCGATGGCGCATGGTTCAACGAGTTGTTGAAATCGGGCCAAGACATCAGCGACATGCGTGAGACGTTGATCTTTGGTCAGGCCTATCAGGGGGGCGGCACGACCTCGGCCGATCCGCTGGCCGCGATTGCGGCGCTGCCCGATGATGCCGAGATTTGCGGCTGCAACGGCATTTCCAAAGGCCAGATCATGGCCGCGATCACCGGCAAGGGTCTGACGACGCTGGCCGAGGTGCGGGCCCATACCAAGGCTTCGGCCTCGTGCGGGACCTGCACCGGTTTGGTCGAAGGGGTGATGAGCCTGACGCTGGGCGATACATTCGTCATCCCGGCGGCGGATGGGATGTGCTCCTGCACCAAACACGGCCATGCCGATGTGCGACGCCTGATCAAGGCCAAGGGGCTGAAGTCGATCCCGGCGGTGATGCAAGAGCTGGAATGGTCCACGCCCGAGGGATGTGCCAAATGCCGCCCGGCGCTGAACTATTACTTGATCTGCGATTGGCCGGGCGAATATCGCGATGACCAGCAGTCCCGGTTCATCAACGAACGGGTGCACGCCAATATTCAGAAAGACGGCACCTATTCGGTGGTGCCGCGCATGTTTGGCGGTTTGACCACGGCCAAGGAACTGCGGGCCATTGCCGATATCGTCGACAAATACGACATCCCGACGGTCAAGGTGACGGGCGGTCAGCGGATCGACCTTCTGGGCGTCAAGAAGGAAGACCTGATCCCGGTCTGGTCGGATCTGAACG
>JALQUQ010000349.1 GCA_023263735.1 Paracoccaceae bacterium
ATGATCGCGGCGGCAGCGATGATTACGGCAATGGCGGTGGCGGCTATTCAGGCGGTGGCGGCTATTCCGGTGGCGGTGGCTATTCGGGCGGCGGCGGTGGCCGTGGCGGCGACGGCGGTGGGCGTGGTGCCCCTTCGGGCGGGCGCCCCGACCTCGACGACGAAATCCCGTTCTGACTGATCCCCCCGGCCCCGCGCCGGGGGTTTTCTTTTGGCCGGGGTCGATGCGGTGCGGGGGGCAATACTGCCCGCGCCCGCGCCCTCCCCCCCAGCCGCAAAACAAAAAGGCACCCGCAAAGGGGTGCCTTTCCGTCCCACAAGGGGGAAAATCAGCTTAGGCAGCTTCAGTGATGAATTTCACTGCGTCGCCAAAGGTCTGGATGGTTTCTGCAGCGTCATCCGGAATCTCGATGCCGAATTCTTCTTCGAAAGCCATGACCAATTCAACGGTGTCGAGCGAGTCAGCGCCCAGATCATCGATGAACGAAGCGGTTTCGATAACCTTGTCTTCTTCAACGCCCAGATGCTCGACGACGATCTTACGTACGCGATCTGCGATGTCGCTCATGTTCTTTCCTCTTCCGTTGCGGGACTGTTCCCGGCTCTTGTTTGCAGCCCCGAGAACCCGAGGCGATTCCCGCCGCGATGATGCGACGACACCGTTATACGCGGTGATTTCTGCCGCGCCTATAGCAAGCGTTGCGTCCCATGGCAAACCCTTTTGAATTGATCTCTGGGGTTGCGAAAATTCGCCAGATACCGTGGGGGTGGAGCAACAAGGCCCGCTGTCGCGCGGTCATCGCCGAATATCCTTCGGCGATGACGTTGATCTTAGAGCATTGCCATGCCGCCGTTGACGTGCAGCGTCGCGCCCGTCACATAGCCCGCCTCGGCGCTGGCCAGATACAGAACGGCCGCCGCGATTTCCTCGGGCTTGCCCATGCGTCCGGCCGGAACAACGCCCAGAATGCCCTGACGCTGTGCATCGTTCAGCTTTTCGGTCATCGCGGTTTCGATGAACCCGGGGGCCACGCAGTTCACCGTGATGCCCCGGCTGGCCACTTCGGCGGCCAGCGATTTCGACAGACCCACCATCCCGGCCTTTGACGCGGCATAGTTCACCTGCCCCGGATTGCCGGTTGCCCCGACGACAGAGGAGATGTTGATGATCCGGCCCCAGCGGGCTTTCATCATCGGTTTGACGGCGGCGCGGCACAGGCGGAAGGTCGCGGTCAGGTTGACGTCGATCACCTTGGCCCAATCGTCGTCGGACATCCGCAAGACCAAGGTGTCGCGGGTGATCCCGGCGTTATTGACCAGAATGTCAACGCCGCCCAAGGCTTCGATCGCGCGCTTGATCAGCCCCTCAACCTCGGTCGGTTCCGAAAGGTTGCAGGGCAGCACATGGGCGCGCTCTCCCAGTTCGGCCGCCAAAGCCTCAAGCGGTTCAACCCGCGTGCCCGAAAGCCCGACGGTCGCGCCCGCCTGATGCAAGGCGCGCGCGATATCGGCACCGATGCCCCCCGAAGCGCCGGTGACCAGCGCGGTTTTTCCTGTCAAATCAAACATGTTCTGCCCCTTAGCCCTTCAGCGCCTTGATATCATCGGGCGTGCCGACGGCGCGGGTGACCACATCGCCTTCGACGATGCGCTTGATCATGCCCGAAAGCGCCTTGCCCGCGCCGATTTCCCAGTATTCGCTGATCCCGGCCCGTTCCATCCATTGCACGCTTTCGCGCCACCGCACCGATCCGGTGACCTGTGCGATCAAAAGATCGCGGAACCGGTCCGGCTCTTCGACCGCTTCGGCGCGCACGTTCACCACAACCGGAACGGCGGGTTTCGAGATCACCACAGCGGCCAAGGCTTCGGCCATGCGGGCGGCGGCGGGCTGCATCAGCGCGCAATGGAAGGGCGCAGAGACGGGCAGCGGCAGCGCGCGCTTGGCGCCCTTTTCCTTGGCCAAGACCATCGCCCGTTCAACGGCGGCCTTGTGGCCCGAAATCACCACCTGCGCCGGATCATTGTCATTGGCGGCCTGACAGACCTCTTCGCCCGCAGCCTCCATCGCGACGGCGGCCACCGCGTCGAAATCCAGACCAAGGATCGCGGCCATCGCGCCCTCGCCCACCGGGACGGCCTCTTGCATGGCCTGACCCCGGATCCGCAGCAGTTGCGCCGTATCCCACAGGGTCAGCGCCCCAGCCGCACACAGCGCCGAATATTCGCCAAGGCTGTGGCCCGCCACGAAACTGGCATGATCCATGCCAAAGCCTTCGGCCTCAAGCGCGCGCATCGCCGCAATCGACGTCGCCATCAGGGCGGGCTGCGCGTTCTGGGTCAGCGTCAGCTCGGCGATGTCGCCGTCCCAGATCAGCGCCGACAGCTTTTCGCCCAAGGCTTCGTCCACCTCATCAAACACGGCCTTGGCCGCGGGATAAGCCTCGGCCAGTGCCTTGCCCATACCGATGGTTTGTGCCCCCTGACCGGGGAATACGAATGCGCGGGTCATCTCTCTCTCCAACCTTCTTCCGTTCCCGCATAGCGCGCGCCGCCCCTTTGTGCAATCTTTCCGCCCCAAAACAACGGCCAGAGGGCCCGCGCACAGGCGCTGTGCAACAACACAGATGTCGCCCCTTGCGCGGCGTGATAGCCTGCGCCGATACGCATCTATAGTTGAGGCCCCAATGCCCGCCCGTAATACGCCCCAATCCTTTGGCACCGTGACCCGTGTCTTTCACTGGCTGACGGCGCTGATCATCCTAGCCAACTTTCCCCTTGGCATCATGGCCAATGACATGGCCTTTGACACGCCCGAGGCGCTGGCCCAGAAAATTCAACTGTTTTCCCTGCACAAGACCTTGGGCATTGCCGCGTTTTTCGTGGGCAGCGCGCGCATCCTGTGGGCGCTGGTCGAAAGCCATCCCGTGCCCCTGAACCCCGACCGCAGGCTCGAGCTGTTCGCGGCGCGGTTCGTGCACTGGATGCTGTATGTCAGCCTGGTGGCGGTGCCGCTGTCGGGGTGGGTCAGCCATGCGGCCCTGTCAGGCTTTGCCCCGGTTCTGTTGCCCTTTGGCGATGATCTGCCCTTTGTTCCGAAGTCTGAGGCGGTCGCCGTTGCGGCGGGGGCGATGCATTGGATTTTCACCAAATTGCTGATGGTTTCGATCCTTCTGCACATCGTGGGGGCGTTAAAGCACCATCTTCTTGATCGTGATGCGACCCTGATGCGCATGGCGCGGGGCGCGGTGGCGGGCGGCAAAGCGGCCCCGTCGGGCCAGAC
>JALQUQ010000034.1 GCA_023263735.1 Paracoccaceae bacterium
GGGCGATCCGGCGATGCATGCGCATCTCTTCGAGTTCGACACGGTGCATGTGCGTTGGCAGGCAGAGTTTGCACATGACGCGGACAGCATCACCATCGACTCAAAGCCATCGTTCATGCCCAGCGGCTGAGCTTTCAAGCTCAACGAACCAGCCGCCCCGAAGTCTTTCAAAACCTCAACCTCTGAGAACCCAAATGGCCCGAATCACCGTCGAAGATTGCCTCGAAAAAATCCCCAATCGCTTTCAATTGGTTTTGGCTGCCACCTATCGCGCTCGGATGCTGAGCCAAGGCCACACCGCCAAGCTCGAAAGCAAAAACAAGCCTGGCGTGACCGCCCTTCGCGAAATTGCGGCCGGTCATGTGGGTCTTGAAATGCTGAAAAAAGTCCCCGGTTGAGCCCAGCTCACCTCGGCAAGCACCTTCGGGTGCTTTTTTTACGCCCAATACCTTTGACTTACTCCGTCACCCCCGGCCACGCTGGGGAACAGCCTTCGCGATAAAGTAGCGGCATGACGACTTCCTCATTGCCTCCCACCGAGATGGATTCAGCGGCACAGGCTGCTGCGGCCAGCTTCCAAAGTCTGGTGGATCAGCTCGGCTACATGAGCAGCGAGGATGTGGAGTTGGTGCGCCAAGCCTACCGACTGGCCGATGAAGCCCACCTTGGCGTCACGCGCAAAAGTGGGGAGCCCTACATCACCCACCCCATTGCAGTGGCCGTTCAATGTGCCCAGTGGCAACTCGATTCGCAGGCCATCATGGCCGCGTTGTTGCACGATGTGATTGAAGACACGGGGATCACCAAGGGCGAGCTTTTGGAGCGGTTTGGGCCCAGCGTGGCCGATTTGGTCGACGGCCTCACCAAGCTCGACAAGCTCAACTTCAACACCAAAGAAGAAGGCCAATCCGAGTCGTTCAGAAAAATGCTGCTGGCCATGGCGCAGGACGTGCGCGTGATTCTGGTCAAGTTGGCCGACCGTTGGCACAACATGCGCACCCTGGGCAGCATGGCTTCGCATCGGCGCAAAGCCATCAGTGCCGAAACGCTGGAGGTGTATGCCCCCATTGCCAACCGGCTCGGCTTGAATCACGCCTACCGCGAGTTGCAAGAGTTATCGTTTCAGCACCTGAACCCTTGGCGGCATCAGGTGCTGGAAAAGGCAGTGCTCAGGGCCCGCAAGCGTCGCAGCGATTTGATGCGCGTGGTGCAAGAGTCCGTCGAAAAGGTGTTTGGCCAAGCGGGCATCACCGTTGGCATTGAATTTCGCGAAAAAACCCTCTACTCCATCTATAAAAAGATGGATAGCAAACACCTCAGCTTTGCGCAGGTGACCGACATATACGGCTTTCGCCTGATCGTGCCCAGTCTCATCGATTGCTACACCGCCATGGGCCACCTGCACCAAATGTACAAACCGGTGCCAGGCAAGTTCAAAGACCACATAGCCATTCCCAAGGTCAATGGCTATCAGTCGCTGCACACCACCGTGGTTGGGCCTGCTGGGGTCAACATCGAATTTCAAATGCGCACCGAAGAAATGCATCGCGTGGCCGAGGCCGGGGTGGCGGCGCATTGGTCCTATCGCGAAGGCGTGCGCGCGCAGAACCCCTTTGCCGTTGATCCGGGCCGCTGGATCGCGCAACTGACCGAACGGCTGGATGAAGACGATCACGACGAGTTTCTCGAAAACGTCAAACTCGAGATGTATTCGGATCAGGTCTTCTGCTTTACGCCGAAGGGCGATGTGATCCAGCTTCCGCGCGGGGCCACCCCTTTGGATTTCGCCTATGCCATCCACACCCGGATCGGCAATGGCACCGTTTCCGCCAAGGTCGACGGCATTCGCGTGCCGCTGTGGACGCGGTTGAAGAACGGTCAGTCGGTTGAAATCATCACGGCCGAAGGGCAGCGCCCACAGTCAAGCTGGATCGATATCGTCGCGACCGGTCGGTCAAAGGCCGCCATCCGCAAATCCTTGCGTGAAGAAGATCGGGGCCGGTTCATCAAGCTTGGGCAGGAATTGGCCCGGGCCGCATTCGAACATGTGGGCAAGAAGTGTTCTGAAAAGGCACTTCGCACTGCGGCCAAGATTTTGGGGATTCCCGACGAGTTCGAAGTTCTGGCACGGATCGGCTCGGCGGACCTGACCGCGCGGCGTGTGGTCGAGGCGGTCTATCCCGAATTGTCGCGCGCGGATTTGCCGGTGGTGGATGCCGCCCGTCCGGTCGTTGGTCTGACGGATGAGCAGGTTTTCAAACGTGCCCCGTGCTGCCAACCTCTGCCGGGTGAGCGGATCGTTGGCATCACCTATCGCGGCAAGGGAATCGTGGCCCATGCCATCGATTGCCCTGCTTTGGCCGAATTTGAAGAGCAGACCGAGCGTTGGGTCGATCTGTCTTGGCATTCCGGGCGGCATGCGGCGGTGCATACGGTCAGCTTTGATCTGACCATCGCCAATGATGCCGGGGTTCTGGGGCGGATCTGCACATTGATCGGCGAGCAAAAGGCCAATATCTCGGACCTGACCTTCACCGATCGAAAGCCAGACTTTTACCGGTTGCTGATTGATGTCGATCTGCGCGATGTTGAACATCTGCACATGGTTATGACCGCGTTGGAGGCCGAGACCGATGTTGCACAGGTGGAGCGACACCGGAATTTGGAGCGGAAGCCCTGATGTGATGTCGGGGACGAAAGGGGAGAGGGGCCGGACGGGTGGTATTCAGACGGCGTAACAAGCGCACGGCGACCGAATGGATGCGGGAGTCGGTGTACCCCCGTGGTGGTTGGCGCCGAGCGGCGCTGTACGTCTGGCGCAGGGTGACGCGGTTGCCCGATCCCCCGCATCGAATCGCTCGTGGCGTTTTCGCTGGCATCTTCATTTGCTTCACCCCGCTCTTTGGGTTGCACCTGTTTTTGGCCGCTTTGCTGGCGCTGATCATTCGCGGCAATGTGGTGGCGGCGCTGCTGGCAACGCTTGTGGGCAATCCGCTGACCTTTCCCTTCATCGCCGTCTTGTCTGTGGAATTGGGGCACCTGATTCTGCGCACCGGGGTCGAAGGGGTGCCGGCCAGTCAAATCCTGTCAGCCTTTGCCGAGGCGGGGGCTGAGCTGTGGTCAAACATCTGGGCGATCTTTGGCCCCGATCATCCGCAATGGTATCACCTGAAACACTTCTACTTTGGCCTGTTCCATCCCTATCTGATTGGCGGGTTGGGGCCGGGGGTCGTTTCGGGGTTGGTGGGCTATTACGTCAGTTTGCCGATGATTTCGGCCTATCAGAAACTGCGCATCAAACGGCGGCGCGACCGGGCCGAAAAGTTGCGGGCGCGTGCTGCTGAACGGCTCCGCCATCCCATCGGTCTGGCAGAAAAAGAAGAAAGCGGAACACCGTGAATTTACCACGGCGCCCCTTGTCGCTTGGATCGGTTCAGACGATTTAGGCGGGGCGTGCGGTTTGATGCCATCAAGGTGCCATCAAACGTGATCACGATCGGCAAGGCTTGATGACAGTCTTTGCCGAAAGCGTCGGGGTTTGCCACAGGATCGAGGCAGCAAGTGGTCTTTAAACGCCGCAAGCCCAAAAGTTGGGGGCTTTGGTTGCGCGAGATGGTTTACCCGACGGGTGGGTTTCGCCGCGCTGTGACCTATGTCGTGCACCGCATGCGCCGTTTACCCGACAAACCACACCGGATCGCACGGGGCGTCTTTGCCGGGTGCCTGATCGGTTTCCTTCCGCTGCCGGGTCTGCAATTCGTGGGCGCGGCAGTTCTGGCTTGGCTGATGCGCGGCAATATTTTTGCGGCTCTGCTGGGCACGTTCAACTCGAACCCCGTGACCACGCCGTTCTTCGCGATGGGGGCCATCGCGCTTGGCCATTGGATGTTGGACATCCACACGCCCCTGACGCCCGAAATGATCGGCGACGCCTTTGCGCAGGCGGGCATCGATCTTTGGCACAATGTCATCGCCTTGTTCACGCCCGAACGCATGCATTGGCAGGGCCTGATGCAATTCTGGTCTGATATCTATGTGCCTTATTTCATTGGCGCTTTGATCCCCGGCACGGTCTTGAGCGCGGGGTTCTATTATCTGACGATTCCGATTGTGCGGGCTTATCAGCATACCCGCGCAGCCAAGGCCAAAGAGCGGGGCGAACGCCGTCGCCATCTGCGCAAAACGGCCCAACAGACCAAACCGCACAAAGCCGAAGGCGAATAGTCAGACTTTGCCCATTATTTCCTTTGTCCGCCAAGGCTTCGGCAGTAGCGTCAGGCGAGCATGCCTAGGGAGGGTTGAGGATGTTCGGCAAGTTTACCTGCGCGGCTGTGGCGGTTCTGGCGATCAATCCGCTGACCGCGTTCGCGCAGTCGGTCAGCGAATGCGATTGGCGGGCGTCGTCCGAGGTTTTGGCCGAGCCGTGGGAGTCGAACACGCGCACCTTCGCCAATGGGCAGATTCGGGTGGCTGTGATCGACACCGTCGAACCGGCCGCGGCATCGTTTCATCTGTTGGTTCTCTCTCCGCCCTATGACGAGTTGGGCAGTCGGCAATGCCGCATCGTTTCGCTGGAGGAGGGGTTTGGCTTTGCCGGATTCGATCTTTCGCAGGCCGTGGCCAACTATGATCCGTCGCGCGGTCTGACGGTGCAGGCCCCCGTCACGATCTGGTCGGATGGGGACCAGTATTATGAGCGTTGGTTGGCGGTCACGATCAATTCGGCGACCGGTGACGTTACGGGGTGGGTCCAGTAAACAGGCTTGGGCGCCGCGCATGATCCTTGGCATTGGAACCGATCTGGCGAATATCGACCGCATTCAGGGGGTGCTGGATCGGTTTGGCGACCGTTTCAAGAACCGGGTGTTTACCGCCCGGGAACAGCGCAAGGCGCAAAGCCGCCCAAGGGCCGAAGCCGCAACCTATGCCAAACGGTGGGCCGCCAAAGAGGCGTGTTCCAAGGCGCTTGGCACCGGGTTGCGCATGGGCATCGCCTGGAAGGACATGGCCGTCAGCAATCTGCCCACAGGGCAGCCGGTCATGCATCTGACAGGATGGGCGGCCGAGCGCTTGGCCGCCATGACTCCGCCGGGTCATGAGGCGGTTGTTCATGTCAGTTTGACGGATGATCACCCTTGGGCACAGGCCTATGTGGTGATCGAGGCGCGACCCCTGCACGCGGCTGTGACAGGCGCTGATGTGCGGTTCGCTTGACTAATTGGCGATGGGGGCGCATGAAGCGCCCAACTTTTACAGGCAACAGGGCGAACAATGTCAGGTTTTTCTAAATCCTCGGGCGGATCAAAGTCTGAAGGCGGGATTGTCGAACTGATCAAGACTGTGGTGTATGCCCTGTTGATTGCTGGCGTGTTTCGGACGCTGTTCTTTCAGCCGTTCTGGATTCCGTCGGGCAGTATGAAAGACACCCTGTTGATCGGCGATTTTGTTTTCGTGAACAAGATGGCCTATGGCTATTCCAAATATTCCTGCCCCTTTGCCCTGTGCCCCTTTAGCGGCCGTATCCTGTTTTCCGAACCCGAGCGGGGCGATGTGGTGGTGTTCAGCCATCCGGTCCATGGGCAGGATTTCATCAAGCGTCTGATCGGTCTGCCGGGCGATACGGTGCAGATGAAAAATGGCGTGCTGTTTCTGAACGGCCAAGAGGTGAAACAGGAACCGGCAGGCGTCTTCGAGGAACCCTACGAAGCGCAGGGCCCGATGGGTTATGCCCCGCGCTGTGCCAACGATCCGGTCGGGTTCAACGGTGTCTGCCAAAAGGAACGTTCGATCGAAACCCTGCCCGAAGGACGCCAGCATGCGATCCTGAACATCGTGAACAACGGTCCGGGCGACAATACCGATATGTTTACGGTGCCCGAAGGTCATTACTTCTTTATGGGCGACAACCGTGACAACAGCCAGGACAGCCGCTTTATTCAGGCGAATGGCGGCGTGGGCATGGTGCCGGCAGATCGTTTGATCGGTCGCGCAGACCGGATTATGTTCTCGTTCCGGGGGACGTCGATGTTCCAATTCTGGACTTGGCGCTCTGACCGGTATTTCAAGAAAGTGGAGTGACGTCGCCACATGCGTCTTTCGGCAGAGCTGAAGGCTTTTGAGGCCCAGATCGGATACACCTTTCAGCGCAAAGAGCTGTTGGTGCGTGCCGTCACACATGCGTCGCTCAGTTCCGCGACACGGCCTGATAACCAGCGGCTGGAGTTTCTGGGGGACCGTGTTCTTGGGCTCATCATCGCGCAGGCGATGATGGCCGCCGACAAATCGGCATCAGAAGGGCAGTTGGCGCCCCGGTTCAATGCGTTGGTGCGCAAGGAAACCTGTGCCGAGGTGGCCCGGTCGATCGGATTGGGCGAAGTCATGAAAATGGGCCGGTCGGAAATGATGACCGGGGGGCGCC
Source organism: Paracoccaceae bacterium (assembly GCA_023263735.1). Classification (GTDB taxonomy): domain Bacteria; phylum Pseudomonadota; class Alphaproteobacteria; order Rhodobacterales; family Rhodobacteraceae; genus Pseudotabrizicola. Next base: position 6,419 of record JALQUQ010000034.1, read on the forward strand.
GCAAGGATGCCCTGCTGGGCGATGCGATGGAGGCCCTGATCGCCGCGGTCTTTCTGGATTCGGGGTTTGACGAGGCGCGCAGCTTTGTGCTGCGGCTGTGGGGCGAACGGGTGGACGAGGCCGAGGCCCGCATCCATAACCCCAAATCCGCCCTGCAAGAGCGGGCGCAGGCCTTGGGTCTGGGATTGCCGAGCTATATCGAAGTGGCCCGCTCGGGGCCGGATCATGAACCGCTGTTTACCATCGAAGCCCGTCTGGAAGACGGTCGCACCGCGACCGCGACGGGCAAGGGGAAACGGGCGACCGAAGCTATAGCGGCCGAAGCTTTGCTGGCCAGAATGGAAAAAGAACAATGACGGATCGCACGCGTGCAGGATTTGTTGCGCTGATCGGTGAACCCAATGCCGGCAAATCGACGCTGCTCAACCGAATGGTGGGCGCCAAGGTGTCTATCGTCACGCACAAGGTCCAGACGACCCGCGCCCGCATTCGGGGCGTTGCCATGGAGGGCAACACGCAGATCGTCTTTGTGGACACGCCCGGATTGTTCAAACCGCGCCGCCGGCTGGACCGCGCCATGGTCAAGGCCGCTTGGGGCGGCGCGGCGGATGCCGACATCGTGGTGTTGCTGATCGAGGCCCATCGCGGCCTGACCGAGGGGACGCAAGCCATCATCGACCGTCTGGCCGAGGAAATGCCCAAGGGCAAGCCTGTCGCCTTGGCGATCAACAAGATCGACCGGGTCAAGGCCGAGGTTCTGTTGGCCCTGACCCAAAAGATGAACGATACCTTCCCCTTTGCCAAAACCTTCATGATCTCGGCCGAGCGAGGATACGGCGTCGATGATCTGCGCGAATGGCTGGGGGCAGAATTGCCCGAGGGTCCGTGGTACTATCCCGAAGACCAAATCGCAGATCTGCCGATGCGCATGATCGCGGCCGAGATGACCCGCGAAAAGCTGACGCTGCGTCTTCATGAAGAGCTGCCCTATCAACTGACCGTGGAAACGGAAAAGTGGGAGGATCGGCCCGACGGAACCACGCGGATCGATCAGGTGATCTATGTCGCGCGCGAAGGTCACAAGGGGATTTTGCTGGGCCACAAGGGCGAGACGATCAAACAGATCGGCAGTCAGGCCCGGGCTGAAATCTCGGCCTTTCTGGATCGCACCGTCCATCTGTTCCTGACCGTCAAGGTTCGCGAAAACTGGCTGGACGAAGCAGAGCGCTATTCCGAGATGGGTCTTGATTTCAAGGACGGCGACGCCTGATCGCTGCCGCCCATGCGTCTGACCACTGATTTCTGGGTGCGGGCCTATATGCGCCGTCTGGCCTTGGCCGATATCCCTGCTTTTGTCGTCGCCCATGGGGACGATACGGCGGGGGCGGTCTTGGTCAAGGTCAGCACTCTGGACGGCAAAGCCTGTCTGTATCAGCGCAGCTTTGATCTGATGGAAAACACCCGGTCTTGGTCAGTGCTGAGCCAGGGTGAAGAGGCGGCGGTTGACGCCTCTATTCAAAAGCAGCGTGGATTTGACCGCGATTTGTGGGTGATCGAGGTCGAGGATCGCCAGGGGCGGAGCCTGTTGGACGAACCCGGCCTTTCGTCGTGATCCAAGGGGTCAGAGGCCAAGGCGGCGTGTCAAACGGCCAAGCCCCCAGATCACTGCCCCGGCCAAACCAAAGACGATGACGAGGCCCACGATATTCAGGCCGATGCGCAGCGCCCCAAACCGCGCGACATCCAGAAAGAAATAGGGGTAGCTGCCGGTCATCCCCCCCCGGATCAGGGCATAGAGGCAATAGGCCACCGGCCAGATCAGCCACAGCGGCATGCGGCGCAGCGGTTCATCCCGCGGGCCAAAGCTCATCCACCACAAGAGGGTCGCCACCGGAACGCCAAGGTGAAAGCCAAAGTCGGTCCACCAGTTCAGTCCCTGCAAGGGGTCGGGCGGCGCAAGCAGGGTTTGATAGATCAGACAGACCATGGTGATATTGATCACGCCCGTCATATGCCAGCCGGGCCCGGCCCTGTGGCCAAAACCTTCGGACAAAAGAACCCCAGCGACCAGAGCATTGGTCAGAATGGTGAAATAACGCGCCATATCCCACAGGCGGGGGCCCCACGGCTCCAGTCCCGGCTTGCTGCCGTTCAGGTAAAACTGCCCCAAGATCGAGGCGATGGCCGCAAAGGCGATGATTAGGGCAAGGGGGCGTTTCAGCGTCATGGCATCAGCAAAGCCAAGCGCGATCAGCTTTGCAAGTGTTCCCTTGCGTTGGATGGGGGCAACACGGATAGTCCGCCCATGGAATGGAAAGATACGGGTCTGCTTTTGTCGGTGCGGCCGCACGGCGAAGGCTCGGCCATTATTGAGGCACTGACAAAAGATCACGGCCGACATCTGGGCGTGGTCCGGGGGGGATCATCGCGCAAGATGGCCCCCATTTTGCAGGTCGGTTCCGTGCTTTCGCTGGAGTGGCGTGCGCGTTTGCAAGACCACATGGGCAGCTTTCGCGCCGAACCTGTGAAAAGCCATACCCATTTGATGCAAGATCCTTTGGCCCTGTCGGCCTTGGTTTCCTTGTGCGCCCTGCTGAAAATCGCCCTGCCCGAGCGTGAGGCGCATCCGCAGATGTATGCCCGGTCGCTTGCGTTGATCGGTGCGCTGCAAACCGATCCGCTGGATTGGATGGCCGATTATGTGCGGTGGGAAATGGTGCTGCTGGAAGAGTTGGGCTTTGGGCTGGATCTGGGGCGCTGCGCCGTGACCGGATCGCGAGAGGATCTGATCTATGTCAGTCCAAAATCGGGCCGATCGGTCAGCCGACAGGGGGCGGGTGACTGGGCCGATCGTCTGCTGCCCTTGTCTCCGCTGTTGCTGGGGCAGGGGCGGGCGACGCTCAGGGACCTGCAAGATGGGTTGCGCGTGACGGGGCACTTCTTGCAGCGGGAATTGGCCGAACACCTGCACGCGGGGCATCTGCCCGAAGCGCGGCACCGCATGGTTGCGCGTATGGAGAAGGCGTTGCACGGAAAACTTCCGCCAAACTCGACACCCTAAAGTCGCAATCAGGCCAGCCGCTGCGAACTTGCAGTGGTTTGACTGGGGCAGAGAGACGCCATGGCCAGATATATTCCCCTGTTCTTGAAACATGCCCCCAAGGCCCGCGTTCGGGACTTTGCGGTTCTTGCCGGGCTAGAGGCGACGACCCGCTCGCTCTTGCTGATCGTGGCCCCGCTAACCGTCTATGACGCCTTGCAGGATTCCGAAAAGTTCTCCGCGATCTATTTTGTGGTCGGAATCGTGTCATTGGGCTGGGGGCTGATGGTGCCATGGGGAACGCGGTTCATTCCCCGGCGCTGGATGTACAGCCTTGGCTGTGGGCTTTACATGATCGGCCATCTGTTGGGGGGCAGCGGGATTGCGGCGCTTGTTCCCCTCTGTGCGCTGTTTCTGGCCATGGCTACGGCCACGACCTTTGTCTGCCTGAATGCCTATATTCTGGATTTTATCGAACGTCAGAACCTTGGCCGCGTGCAATCGATGCAGATGTTTTTTGCGGCGATCCCTTGGTGCACGGGGCCGTTGACGGGGGTTTGGCTGCGCGAGATCTGGCAGCCCTTGCCCTTTATCGTGGCCGGCGTTGGGGCCGCTGTCCTGTTGGCCGTGTTCTGGGTCTTGCGATTGGGCAATGGCAAACAGGTTGCGCGGGCCAAAGGGCCAGCGGCCTTTCCCTTGGCCTATCTGGCGCGGTTTGCCGTTCAGCCCCGGCTTTTGGCAGGGTGGAGCTTTGCCGTGATCCGGTCGTGCGGCTGGTGGACCTATTTCCTGTATCTGCCGGTTTTTTGCATTGAAAACGGATTGGGCGACAAGGTTGGGGCGACGGCGGTGTCAATTTCCAACGCCTTTCTGTTTACCGCCCCGATCATCTTTGCCTTTTCGCGCAAATTGGGGGTGCGGCGGTCGTTGCGGCTGTCCTTTGCCTTGGGTGGCGGATTTTGGGCGGCGGCGGCGGCGCTGTCTGAGGCGCCGGTGATGTCGGTGGCGTCGGTGATGCTGGCGTCGGTGTTTCTGGTGGTGCTGGATGTCATCGGGGGTCTGCCGTTCATGATGGCCGTCCGCCCGTCTGAACGGACCGAGATGTCCGCCGTTTATTCCAGCTTTCGCGACGTCTCGGGCATTTTGACGCCCGGCTTTGCGTGGTTGGTCTTGCAGGTGGCGCCGCTGCCCGGCGTCTTTGCCGTGATGGCCGTGCTGATGGCGATCTGTTTCCTGATCGCCGGGGCCCTGCATCCAAGATTGGGCGTCGTGCGCCCCTCACGCGGGGGGCTGGTTCAAGAGCCCTGATGGTTGCACTGGCGGGCAGTGTTTCCTATCTCCACTTGGCATCAGGGAGAAGGATAGCCACCGCATGCAGCGCCTAAGATTGCCCGAACGTCCAGATTGGAAAGCCAAGGCGGAACAGCAGGGTTTTACCTTTTCGGAAATGTATGGCGAGCCCTATTGGGACGAAAGCAGCGCCTATGCCTTTTCCCTGCGCCAGATCGAAGAGGATATCGAAGATCCCTCGACCGAATTGCACCAGATGTGCCGCGTGGCGGTGGATCATGTGCTGGGCAGCGAAGAGCTGATGGAAAAGCTGGCCCTGCCGCGGCCGCATTGGGATTTCATTGCCCAAAGCTGGAAGGCGAACGAGCCGGAATTATATGGCCGCATGGATCTGGCCTATTCCGGCAAGGGGCCGGCCAAGCTGTTGGAATACAACGCCGACACCCCGACATCCTTGTACGAAAGCGCGGTGTTTCAGTGGCAATGGCTGGAGGATCAGCGGGCGGCAAATGTGCTGCCCCAAGGCGCGGATCAATTCAACCGCATCCACGAGGCCTTGGCCGAACGGTTCGCCGAAATTTGCGCGCCCGGCAGCGATGTGCATTTTGCCGCCGTTGGGGGGCTGGTCGAGGATTATGCGACCGTCGAAACCATGGCCTATGCCGCACGTGAGGCGGGGTTGGGCGCACATTATACCGATATGGAAAAGATCGGCCTGACCGAAGAGGGCCAGTTTGCCGACAGCCAAGATCGGGTCATCGGGACCCTGTTCAAGCTTTATCCGTGGGAAGACATGTTGCGCGACACATTCGCCGCGCATCTGACCACGGCCCATTGCCGGTTTATCGAACCCCCTTGGAAAGCGATCTTGTCAAACAAGGGGATTCTGCCGGTCTTGTGGAAGCTGTTTCCGGGTCATCCCAACCTGCTGCCCGCCTTTTTTGAAAAGGACATTACGGAAATCAGCCGGAACCTGCATCTGATGACCCAAGGCCATGTGTTAAAGCCGCTGTTTTCGCGTGAGGGGGCGTCGATCACGATTGTTGAGCTGGGGCAGGTGACGCATCAGTCGGAAAACCGCGCCTATGACACCCACCCGCGGATCTTGCAGGCCTATCACCCCTTGCCGCAAATGGGGGGAATGTATCCGGTGATTGGCTCTTGGATCGTCGGGCAAGCTTGCGTAGGGATGGGCTTGCGCGAAGATCCCGGTCGGGTGACGCAGGATCTGTCCCGGTTCAAACCGCATTTTATCGAGGAATAGCCGCATGAAACGTTCCACCATTGTGCCCGTCGTCATGCTGGGGTTTGCCGGGGTGCTGGCCTACAGCGCCTTTAGCGGCGAAGAGACGGTTGCCGCCTCAACCTTTTCCGACCCCCAAAGCTGTGCAAACGCGGTGGGCAGCGCGGAGTATATCACGCGCGAAAGCTGCGAACAGGGTTTTGCCGAGGCAAAGGCCGAACACGAACGCTCTGCCCCGCGTTATGAGTCCAAAGAGTTGTGCGAGGCCGAACACGGTGTCGGCAATTGTGATACCGGTGCCGAACAGAGCGGGGGCGGCTTCAGCTTTATGCCGCTGTTCGTGGGGTATATGATCGGCAGCATGATGGGCGGTGGCCGCCCTGTGGCGCAGCCGCTGATGCCAAAAGCAGGGGGCGGGATCGCGACCCCGGCGGGCACGGCCGTAGGCGGGCTGAACACCGCAACGAATATCGGGAAAACGGCGTTCACCCCGGCGGCAACCACTGCTGGCCTGCCGCCGATGACCAAGGCGCAGGTCGCCTCGCGTGGCGGGTTTGGCGCATCCAAGACGGGGGTTTCGCTGGGCGGCTAAGCGCCGCCCAGCCCGTAACACTCAGGCTTTGGCTGGAACCGTGTCAAAGTCGCTGGCGTCATGGCGCTCGCGCAGTTGTTCCCACGGCTCGCCCCAGGTCCGGTTGACCTTGCCGCCACGAATGACGGCCGGGCGGGCGTCGATCCGTTCGGCCCATGCCAACAGGTTTTTGTAGCTGGTCACGTTCAGGAATTCGCCCGCGTTGTACGACCGGCCAAGAACCGTGCGCCCATACCAAGCCCAGATCGCGATATCCGCGATCGTATATTGGCCGCCTGCCATCCATTCATTCTTGGCCAGATGCTGGTCAAGAACATCCATTTGCCGTTTGGCTTCCATGGTAAAACGGTTGATCGGATATTCCATCTTAAACGGCGCATAGGCGTAGAAGTGGCCAAAACCGCCGCCCAGATAGGGGGCGCTGCCCATTTGCCAGAACAGCCACGACAGGCATTCGGTGCGGCCTGCAAGATCGGTCGGGATCAGCGCGCCGAATTTTTCGGCCAGATACAGCAGGATATTGCCGGATTCGAAAATCCGCTGCGGCGGGTTGACCGAATGGTCCATCATCGCCGGAATTTTCGAATTCGGGTTCACATCGACAAAGCCCGAACCGAACTGGTCGCCTTTGCCAATGTCGATCAGCCAAGCGTCATATTCGGCGCCGGTGATCCCCATGGCCAAAAGCTCTTCCAGCATCACCGAAATCTTGACGCCATTCGGCGTGGCCAGCGAATAAAGCTGCAGGGGGTGCTTGCCGACAGGCAATTCCTTTTCGTGCTGGGCACCGGCGGTTGGGCGGTTCGTTCCGGCCCAGGCACCGCCATTTTCCTTGTCCCAAGTCCAAACCTTGGGCGGGGTGTAAGTCTCGGTCATTCAATACCCTTTCCGATGAAAAGGGGGCGGTGTCCCGCCCCCTGTCAGCCTCTGGCCTGTCTGCTTAGACCGACAGGCAGATGTATTTCATTTCCAGATAGTCTTCCATGCCGTGGCGGCTGCCTTCGCGGCCCAGACC
>JALQUQ010000350.1 GCA_023263735.1 Paracoccaceae bacterium
CCCTGAAATTTGCCGATGAAGTCAGCGCCGCGACGGGGGGCGAGGTGGTGATTTCGGTCAAGGCGGGCGGTGCTCTGGGCTTCAAGGGGCCAGATCAGCTGGCCGCTGTCCGCGATGGTCTGGTCGAGATGGCCGATATCAACATCAGCCAGCAAGTCGGGATCGACCCGCTGTTTGGCGCCGAAGGTGTGCCCTTCCTGATCCGCAGCATGGATGAGCTTAAGGCCTATCACGCCTTTTTGCGCCCCGTGTTCGAAGAGCTGGCCGCCAAGCACAATCAAAAGATCCTCTATATGGTGCCCTCGCCCGCACAATATGTGTATCTGAACGTAGATGTGGCCGGGATTGATGATTTCCGGGGCATTCCGGTGCGCGGCGCCGACAAGAATACGGTCGATATCATCACCGCCATCGGGATGAACGGTGTGGTCATGCCATGGGGCGAACTGATCCCCGCGCTGGCCTCGAAACGCGTCGAAGGCGTTGCCACCTCGGCCACCTCGGGCGTTGACGGCAAATTCTGGGAATTCCTGAAATTCATCTACCCGACGAACCACACCTGGGGCTCGAATGCGGTGACCGTCAATCTGGATATCTGGAATTCGATTTCCGCCGAAGATCAGGCCAAGATCGAAGAGATCGCCAAAAAGCTTGAGCCGGAATTCTGGGATGTGTCGCGCAATGGCGATCTGGCCAGCATCGAGACGATGAAATCGAACGGCATGGAGCTGAAACCCATCTCGGACGAGCTGAACGCCGCCATGGTGGAAAAGGCAGCCGCGGTTCAGGCCGCGTTCTTTGAGAGGGTTCCGGCAGCCGTCGAAATCGTCGATGCCTATCGTGCATCAATCAAGAAGTAAGGATATCGCAGTGGCAATCGTGCCTGAACCTTCTGCAAGGCGCGGTGGACCCGCGGTGCTTTACGGCACCGCGGATCTCTTGGCGCGTACCGGTGGTTGGGTTGCAGCGGCCTGCATCCTTTCGCTGACCGGGCTTGTTCTTGCCGAAATTCTTGTGGCCTTTCTGGCGCGGTTCATCGCGTCGATGCCGTCGGGCATCGGGATCGGCTGGGAATACAGTGCCTATCTGATGGGGGCCTCGTTTCTGCTAGGGTCGGGTATGACCCTGCGGGCGGGACTGCAACTGCGGGTCGAAATCCTGTTGCGGGCGGGTCAACGCCGCTATGCAACTGCGCTGGAACTCGTCTCCGCGCTGTTGGGCTCGGTGGTCTGCCTGTTTCTGGCCGTCAATTTGATCCGGCTCACCTGGCGGACCTACGGCTATGGCGAAGTTTCGCAAGACAGCTTTACGCCTCTCTGGATCCCGCAATCGGTTCTGGCCCTTGGGGCCTCGATTCTGGCTTTGCAGATGATTGCCCGTTTGATGGCCGCACTTTTGGGCGGACCGTTGGAACGCCCCGAAATTGGCGCCAACACCGCCATCGAATAGCGCCTGTCCCACAGCGCCTTTCGCCATCGGTTTTGCATTTAAAGGAAAATACCATGGGCGTCGTTGTCGCCAGTCTGTTTGGCGTTCTGTTCGGATCCCTGGCATCGGGCCTGTGGATTGGTATCGCGCTTTTGTTTACCGGGATTTCGCTAGGGTTCTTGTTCACCTCGCTGCCGATGGATCGCCTGCTGCCGCAATATGTGTTCAACATTCTGACGACCCCCGATCTGGTCGCGCTGCCCCTGTTCATCCTGATGGGCGAGTTTCTGTTTCGCACCAAACTTTCCGAGGCGCTGTTTCGCGGGCTTGCCCCTTGGGCAGGTTTGCTTCCGGGGCGGCTGTTGCATGTAAATGTGATCGGATCATCGATCTTTGCGGCCATTTCGGGCTCTTCGGCGGCCACCACCCAGGTTGTGGGGCGGATGACGCTCAAAGAGCTTTTGGCGCGCGGATATTCCGCCGAGGTGGCCATCGGGTCCCTGGCTGGCGCGGGAACCTTGGGCTTTCTGATCCCGCCCTCGACCGTTATGATCATGTATGGCGTTCTCGCCGAAGAGTCGATCTTGCGGCTTTTTACCGCCGGATTTCTGCCCGGTCTTTTGCTGGCCTCGATTTTTGCGGGCTGGATCATGATCCACACCACCCTGCGGCGCGATCTGGTGCCTGAGGCGGAGCGTGCCTTGAGAAACATGCCGCTGCGGGCCCGCATCGCTGCGCTGAAAGATCTTGCGCCGGCCGTTTTTCTGATCCTCTGCGTCCTAGGCTCGATGTATGGCGGGCTCGCCACCCCCTCCGAGGCCGCAGCCTTGGGCGTGGTCGGGGCCTTTCTGGTGTCATGGCGTCAAAAGGCGCTTTCACCCGAGGTTTTGCGCAACATCGCCATGGGGGCCGTTCAGACCTGCTCGGTTATGGGCATGATCATTCTGGGGGCCTCGGTTCTGGGAAACATCACCTCGACCCTCGGCATCCCCGAGGCAGTGGCCAATGTCGTCTCGGGCTGGAACCTCTCGCCCGTCATGCTGATCCTGGCGTTGTTGGTGCTCTATCTGATCCTTGGGACGGTGCTAGAAGGTTTTTCGATGATCGCCACCACGCTGCCCGTGGTTCTGCCCATCGTCACGGCGGCAGGGTTTGACAAGCTGTGGTTTGGCATTTTCACTTAATTTCATGGCGTGGTTACTGGCAAGAGTTAATCGAGACACTTGCATGGGCGCACGAACGCACTCCACTTGCGAACTTAATTCGTTGGAGTGACAAACCTGTAGCTTTATCAATTGTTCAAGCTCGACTTGTTGGTTTAGCGCATTTCTCAGCTGGATACATTCTGACATACGCAGCATTCTTAATTGCTTCGACGTCTGGTAAATTCGGTTAAATCCTCACATTAAATTAGCTGCGACCGACAAGGTCGCAGCTAATTTAATTTCATTATATAGCAATTTAATTAAGTTAATTTAGTGGTTAAGTTGTGTTTATGAAATTGGTGTGATTAATGTAGTTTGATTTTAACTACATTAATCACACCTTTTTAAGCACGGTATACGAATGTCACGTTAGGTCTGCCTGGTAAAAATCACGTGCTTGTTGTAAAACCGGACGGATCTTGTCTGGAATAAACTTTTCTAAGTTTATTTTTAATGCTTCATGCCCTGGCCAGACAAAACCTCCACGATCCGCGTAGGCCACGGGCGGTTTTGTTTGTGCCCACCAGCCGAGTTGACCGTCTGGGTTTGTTAAGCCAAAGCCCGATGGCCAATCTTCACCGGTCCATGAATCAAATTCGTCGCTTGGTGTTGTACTGCTAAACAGGCCAAC
>JALQUQ010000351.1 GCA_023263735.1 Paracoccaceae bacterium
GGTGACGGTTCCGAGGATCGTATACATGGTCAACCCCGTTTCTGGCTGAGAGCGACGGCAAGGATGATGATCGCGCCCTTGGCAATCAGTTGCTGGCTGAACGCCAGCCCCATCAGGATCAGCCCGTTGTTGATCATTCCGATCATCAGCGCGCCGACGATGGTTCCGATGACGGTGCCCTTGCCGCCAAAGAGGCTTGTCCCGCCAAGGACGGCGGCGGCGATGACCGAAAGCTCATCCCCTTCGCCAAGCTGGAACCGGCCCGATTGCAGACGGCCCGCATAAAGCATCCCGGCCAAAGCCGCGGCGCCAGAGGACAGGACCAGCACCTTGAACTTGATGTTGCGGGTGTCGATGCCCGAATAGCGCGCGGCCATTTCGCCCCCGCCGGTTGCCAGCACCTTGCGGCCAAAGCCTGACCGGCGCAGCGCGACATGACCGACGCCCGCGATCACCGCCATCCAGAACATGAGGACGGGAATCGGGCCGACCGAGCCGCCCCCAAAGATCCATGCATAGCCGGGCGACAGGATCGGCACGGCAGCGGTATCCGATATCCACATGGCCACGCCCTTGGCGATGCCCATCATGGCAAGGGTCGTGAGAAAGGAGGGGATGCCGATCCTTGTGGTCAGCCAGCCGTTGAACATGCCAACGGCAAGGCCCGTGGCCAAACCGGCAAGGACACCGCCAACAGGCCCGGCGACGGCAATCGCCATTGCGACCGTGACGGTTGTCAGCCCCGCCACCGCCCCCACCGACAGGTCGATCTCGCCCGCCGACAGCACAAAGGTCATGGCCACCGCCATCACCGCGATCATCGCGGTCTGCCGCACGATGTTCAGCAGGTTGTTCGGGTTCAAAAACCCCTTGTCGTTCAGCGTCAGCGCAAAGACGACGAAGATCACCACAAAGCCGATATAGATGATGTTCTGCCGCCAATTGGCGAAGAATGCCCCGGCGGGGGCGGTTGCTGCCTTAGCCATGGCTGGCCTCCTTGATGGTCAGGGCTTTCTGGATTTCGACCTGAAGGCGGCGCTCGGCCGCTTGCAGGGCATGTTCGGGGTTTGTCTCGGAGGGATCGTCCAGTTCGGAGCGGTCCAGCATCTGATGCGCGCGGCCATCCGCCATCACGAGGATGCGGTCGCAGGCCGTCAACAGTTCCGACAGTTCCGAGGAGATGATGATCACCGCCTTGCCCGACTGGGCAAGATCCCGGACCAGACGGATGATCTCGGCCTTGGAGCCGATATCGATCCCTGCCGTCGGTTCATCGAGGATCAGGATGTCCGGCGCGGTCGCCAGCCACTTGCCGATCACGACCTTCTGCTGGTTGCCCCCCGACAGGGTGGACACCGCATGGTCACGGCTGGCCGTCTTGATCGACAGGCGGGTGATCATGGCCTCGGCGATGTCCCGTACGCGGGGTCGGTCCACAAAACCCTTCGGTGCAATCCGATCGATAACCGACATCACCATATTGTCGGCAACGCTATGGGCCGGGATGATGCCTTGGGTCGCCCGCGCCTCGGGCACCAGCGCGATGCCTTGGGCCACCGCGTCGGCGGGGCGGCGGATCACCGCTTTCGCGCCCTTGATCCGGATCTCGCCCGAAACGGCGGGTTCTATCCCCGCGATGACGCGGGCCAAAGCCGACCGACCAGAGCCGAGCAGGCCCGCAAGTCCCAGCACCTCACCCCGATGCAGCGCGAAGCTGACGTTCTCGGGTTTGTGCGGGCCGGTCACGTTTGCAAGGTCCAGCAGAACCTCGCCCCGCGACACGTCACCCCGCACCACATCGGCCAGCCCTTTTGAGCGTTTGCCGACGATATGTTCGATCATCACATCGATGGGCAGATCGGCCAAGGGTGCCGTGATGACGTGTTTGCCATCGCGCAAGATGGTGGCACGGTCCGCGATGCGGGCGATTTCATCCATGCGGTGGCTGACATAGATGATCGCCACCCCCTTGGCTTTCAGCTGCCGCAGAAAGACGAACAGCCGCTCCACATCCGACACCGAAAGCGCGGTCGAGGGTTCGTCAAGGATCAGCACCCGCGCGTCCTGACTGATCGCCTTGGCGATTTCGGTCAGTTGTTTCTGCCCGGCCCCCAGATCGCCCACCAGCGCGGTCGGATCGACCTCGACCTGCAACATGTCAAAGATCGCCTGCGCCCGCCGGACGGACTCCGCATCATCGATCATGCCGCGCGGATCGCGGGTCTCGCGCGTCAGAAAGATGTTTTGCGCCACGGTCAGCGTCGGGATCAGGGACATCTCCTGAAAGTTCATGGCGATGCCCGCCGCCCGCGCCGCCTCGGGCGAGGGGGCGGCCAGCGTCTGGCCCCCAACCTCGATCTTGCCCTCTTCCGGCACATGGACGCCGTTCAGGACCTTGAGGATGGTGGATTTCCCCGCCCCGTTGCCGCCCAGAAGGGCGTGAACTTCACCGGCGCGCACCTCGAAATCCACTCTGTCCAGCGCGCGGATGCCGCCAAAGGATTTGGAAATCCCCGTCATCCGCACGGCAATCGGGGCGGGGGCGGTCATTCCACCCGCTCCCACGTGCCGCTTTCGCCCGACCGCAGCAGGGCATCGGCCACAAGTTCGGTCAGAAGACCATCCTCGAAATTCGGGCTGGGCTGCGTGCCGCTGGCAATCGCGCTGAACAGGTCAAAGCATTCGATGATCTTTGTTTCCGAATAGCCGATGCCCAGACCGGGGATCGGCCACAGACCGCCGCCATAGGGATGGGCGGGGCCGGTATAGACGGTGCGGAACCCGCGCGCGTCGGCGGGGTCGTCGGCGAACATCACCTGCAACTCGTCGCGGCGTTCATAGTTGAAGTGGATCGACCCTTTGGTGCCGTGAATCTCCAGCGTGATGAAGTTGTTGCGCCCCCAGGCGTTGCGGGTGGCCTCAAGGCTGCCGATGGCCCCGTTTCCGAACCGCAGCATCGAGACGACCTCGTCATCCACATCCACCGGCGCGCGTTCGGCATCTGCGGATTTCTCGGATGCGCCCAGCTTGTCGACGCCGCCCTGCTGGATCGGGCGGGAGGTCACATAGGTCTTGGTCATGGCGATCACCTCGGCAATGGGGCCGACAAGGTAATGCGCAAGGTCCACCACATGGGTTCCGATATCCCCGACCGTGCCCGAGCCTGCGATCTTTTTCTGGAACCGCCACGACAGCGGCCCATTCTCATCCGCCGACCAGTCCTGAAGGTAGGTGCCGCGGAAATTGAGGATGCGGCC
>JALQUQ010000352.1 GCA_023263735.1 Paracoccaceae bacterium
GGCTATAAAATGCCGGGCGGGGCGCCCTATCACCCGGCTGGGTTCATGACCTTTGTCGGGGCGAATGCGATGGTGCTGGGCAAGACCATGGGCGTTTACCCCGCCGCGCGGGAATTGCTGGCCGCTGTCTACGAGGGCGCGCTTGTGCCCTTTGACACGGCGCTCAGGATCGAAGCGCGCCACTTCACCAGCGTCTTGTTGAACCCATCGTCCACCGCGATGATCCGCAGCCTTTTCATCAACAAGGAGGCCTTGGAAAAAGGCGCGAACCGCCCCGAGGTTGCCGATCAGCGGGTCAAAAAGGTGGGCATTCTGGGGGCTGGCATGATGGGGGCCGGGATCGCCTATGTCAGCGCCAATGCCGGGATCGAGGTTGTCTTGATCGACCAGACCCAAGCCGCCGCAGACAAGGGAAAATCCTATTCCGAGGGCCTGTTGGACAAGGGCATGGCCCGCAAGAAGGTGTCGCCCGAGAAAAAGGCCGAAGTACTGGGGCGCATCACCGCCACCACCGATCTGACGACCTTGGCGGGCTGTGACCTGATTGTCGAAGCCGTCTTCGAGGACCCGGCGATCAAGGCCGAAATCACCCGCAAGGTCGAGGCGATCATCGGGCCGGACTGCATCTTTGCCACCAACACCTCGACCCTGCCGATTTCGATGCTGGCCAAAGCCAGCGCGCGGCCCGAGCAATTTATCGGCATCCATTTCTTTTCGCCCGTCGACAAGATGATGCTGGTCGAAATCATTCGCGGACAGAAAACCGGGGCGATCGCCGTGGCCAAGGCGTTGGATTACGTGCGCCAGATCCGAAAGACGCCCATCGTCGTCAACGATGCGCGGTTCTTTTATGCCAATCGCTGCATCATTCCCTATATCAACGAAGGCATTCGCATGGTGGCCGAGGGGGTGGAGCCCGCCCTGATCGAAAACGCCGCCAAGATGGTCGGCATGCCGCTGGGCCCGTTGCAACTGGTTGACGAAACCTCGATCGATCTGGGGGTCAAGATCGCCAAGGCCACCAAAGCCGCCATGGGCGACGCCTATCCCGACGGGGCGGTGGACGATGTGATCTTTTGGATGGCGGACGCGGGCCGTTTGGGGAAAAAGGCCAACGCCGGATTTTACGCCTATGACGAAAGCGGAAAACGCCTGGGTTTGTGGCAGGGGCTGGCCGACCAATATCTGGTTGCCGCCGACCAACCCGACCTGACCACGGTGCAACAGCGCCTGCTGATGGCGCAGGTCCTAGAGGCCGTGCGTGCCTTGGAAGAGGGCGTCTTGACCGATATCCGCGAAGGCGACGTGGGTGCAATTCTGGGCTGGGGCTTTGCACCATGGTCGGGGGGCCCGTTCGGCTGGCTGGATATTCTGGGCGCCGCCCGTGCGGTGGATCTGTGCGACGGCCTCGAGGCGGCCTACGGCGCACGGTTCCACGCACCCGACCTGCTGCGCGAAATGGCGGCCAAGGGAGAGGTTTTCTACCCGGCCACACAACCGGCCAAGGCAGCCTGAGGGCCGTCAGGGGGCGGGATGCGACCAATCCTGCCCCAATGCCCGCAGCGCGGCCCCGGCCTCTTCGGCAATCATGCAGGCGATCAGTTCTTGCGCCTGCGCCAGCGTAAAACTGCTGTATTCCGCCCAGTCACGCATTCCGTCCAGCACCAGCCCCGACAGCGGCGATCCGGGGCAGGCCAAAAGGGTGCCGCGGTTGGCATAGACCACCTGCGGCATGTCAAATCCCAGCGTGACGACCGTGGTTCCCGGCTCGGGCCGGAGGCGCGACACCCCGCGCCACCCTTCCAGCGCCGCAGCGGGGATCAGGGCAAAGGGATCGCCAAACTGCATTTCGGCACAGTCGGATTCAATCAGCAGCTTTTGTTCGGGCAACAGCAGCAGCGGGTCTCGATTGTCGAGCGCCCATGCCGGAACCAACAGCGGCCAGAGCGAGGCAGGCCCCGCCCCCAGCGCATGCAGGCGCACACTGAACAGCGCCTGTTCACCGGCGTCAAAGGTCATGACCGGCATGCCCGCCGTCAGGGTGGCGGCGGGAACCCATCCCTTGTTGGTTGCAATCAGGGTCGAGCCGAAAATGCCCTCGGCCATGATCGCGCCGGGCCAACTCTCGTCAGATCGCTGAAACGTGCCGCCTCCTGCCCATGCCATGATAAAATATCCTGAACCTTGAAGTGAATGCCTTGAAGAAGGCTTACCCAAGGTTGCGTTCAACCTTTGACAAGATCACGGCATTACCGTGGCGGGGCGATCATCCTTGGCGATAGTCGTCAAAACCGTAGGAAAATCGGGCGACATCTTCGGCACACAGGTCCGCCACCAACTGGGCATCCTCGGCGGAATAATACCCCCGCCAATCAGGCGACCGCTCTGAGCCATTCGCCCGCGGCACATTCAGGCGAAGGCCCAGATGATCGGCAAAGGGGCGCAGATCCTCCTGCAGATGTTCCAGACGGATGAAATGGGCGCGCACCTCGGCCCCGGCGCCATTGCGCATCCATGCGCCATAGGGCCAAAGACGGAATGAGGCGACGGTTTGCGGATGATTGAGAAACCCACTGAAATCCAGCGCCTTGGCAAGCCCCACGGCGGGGTGGGCAAAACCTTGACCCCGGAGCCAATGGTAATAGCTGACAGCGCGATCCCAAGGGTTGCGCACCAAGGTCACGCAGAACTGGCCTGCAATGGTGTCGCGGTCCAGCAGCCCTTCGATATCGGCAAGGGTGGAATGCTTCCACAACCGACCAGCGGATTTGACCCCTTGCAGACGACCCCTCCTGGCCCGCGCTTTTGGCGTATCCCCGATCAGAATGTCATCCTTCATCGCGCGCGCTTCAAGCGCCAGCGACAGGGCCGTGCCGCCGGTCTTGGGGATGTGAACAAAGATATAGCCGCGCCCGGGGGAAATGATCATCCGTTCATGTCTCCAGACCGCCAGCGCCGGGGGCATCGAGCCCCCGCCACCGGCGTTGCCACGGAAGATTGCACCCGGTCTCTCACCGGATCACACCGCGTTGGGCAAGGGCTGCCCGGCCGCAAAGGCAACCAGATTGGCAAGCGCCATCATCCCCATGGCCTCGCGCACCTCAAGCGCTGCGGTGCCAAGATGAGGCAGAAGCGTGACGTTTTCCATCGCCATCAACGCGGCCGGAACCTTGGGTTCGAACTCATAGACGTCAAGCCCGGCCCCGGCCAGTTGTCCGCGCGCCAAGGCGGCGATCAAGGCAGCCTCGTCCACCAC
>JALQUQ010000353.1 GCA_023263735.1 Paracoccaceae bacterium
GCCATAATTTTCAATCTGATCACGGATCAGCGCATAAGAGGCCGTATCGACATCAATCGAAAAGGTCGAAACCGGATCGCGCGCCGTGATCTTGACCGGGTTGTCGTCAAAGGTGCCAAAAGCCTCGGTCTCTGGCATCAGATTGGGCGCATGGGCTTCGACAATCGGCGCCGGTTCGGTCAACATGACGGCCTCGGGCTCGGGGGCGGGCATCAGGCGCAAGGGGGCCACGGCTTGGGCTGGCGCGTCGGCGACCGAGGGTTCCACCAAGCCAAGGGCCGCACCCGTCAAACGGTTCATCGGCACCTCTTCCGGTGCGGCCTGCTTTGACGCGGCCATATCGGGGGCGGTTAACGCAACCGGCACCTCGTCAACCTGACGGGGCACGATGGGGGATTGAAACTGCAATTCGGGGGACAACGCGACCCAGCCCACGATGACCGCCGTGGCCGAGGTCGAGGTGATCAAAAAGCCACGCAAATCAAAGGATTTCATCATTTCACGAACTCCGTTCAGAAAACCCGCCTTTGGGGGGCGGTCATCACTGAAACGCGGCTCGGTGGCCAAGTCTTGGCCCGGCTCCAGATTTTCTTCAAACGCGGCCATGGCCCGCGCCAAGGCAGCGGATTTCGCCCGTTCTGCAGGAACGGGGGCGGATTGCAGCCGCGCTTTCAAGCGGCGAAGTTCGGGATCGTCAGTCATGGCCGCCCCTCCTTTTCTGCCAAGGCCCTCAGCCGCTTTTTCACCTCAGACATGCGCCAGGCTATCGTTCCTTCGGAGACCTGAAGGATGGCCCCCGCTTCGGCTTGCGTCATCTCTTCGCCCAAGATCAAGGCCACGGTGTCGCGCAGTTCAGGGGCCAGCGATTGCATGGCCGTTGTCAGCCAATCCTCTTCGGCCTGTGCGCGCTCTGCTTCGGCCTGCCGCCCCAATTCCCAATCGCCCCAACCCGCGCTTGCCTTTTGCAGCGTTGCGTTGCGGCGGCGGGCGTCGTGGGCGGCGTTGACCACAACCCGATAGAGCCAAGTGGTAAAGCGTGCCTCGGCTTTCCAATGGCGCAGCTTGGCGGGCAGGGCGGCGCAGATGTCTTGTGCCAGATCTTCCGCCTCGGCCCTTTGCCCGGTCAGTCGCCAACACAGCCCGAAAATGCGGTCATAATGCCGTGTGATCAGCGCGGCAAAGGCTGCACGGTCTCCCTTGGCGGCGGCCAAGCACAAGGTGGCGTCGGGTGTTTCCATATCCATCACATTGATGAAACGAAAATCGCGCGGCAATCCTTGGACCGCCGCGCGAAAAAAGAAACCTGTCTTTGTGTTTTCTGCTCAATAGATCAGGCTGTCAAAAATGCCATAGGCGCCGCCACGGTCGCCCAACCGGCCCTCTCCGCCCGTGTCGCGGGCATAGGCGATGACGGCGCGATAGGTTCCCGGCCCAAAGGAGCCGTCGATCCCGCCACTGTAATACCCATAGGCGCGCAACTGGCTTTGGATCGCCCGACGTTCGCGGCTGCCATAGGAATTAAAGGCCTGCGCCGCCGGGGTGCCATAGATCGAATTCTGGGTGCTGCCGATCACGCGACCTTCGCCCCGATGCGGGTGGCGCGGCGCGGGCTGATAGGCCGGTTCTTGATAGCGGGGCTGCTGGTACACCGGGGCGGGGGCGGGCTGGGCGCGGGCCTGCGAATTCTTGATGATCGTTCCGACGATCACCGCGGCGGCCACGCCCTTGAGGAAATTCTGTTCATTCTTGCCCCAAGCATGGGCCGGGGCGGCAGAGGTTGCGGCCAAAGACAGTGCAGCAACAGCCGCAATCGCCGAGGTTTTCAAGGTGGGCAGCATGGCAGGTCCTTTCCCAAGTGAGGTGCGGGAAGGTCGAGCAGATCCTTGCCGCGTTTTCGATGGGAAAGGTATGGGCCGGGCCGCCGTGTTAGGCAAAATCGCCGGGCTGTTATGAAATAGCAGCCCTGAAATCAGTGGGTTAGCCGGGCCACATCTTTGTGGATGATCACTTCGGCCTGCGGATATTCCGCCAAGATCGCCCGACGCAGGGCCGCCCCGATATCATGGGCCTGCCGCAGCGGCTGGTTGCCATCCAGTTCGATATGGATCTGGATGAAAACCCGGCTGCCGGCAGTGCGGGTCTTGATGTCGTGAAAGCCGTGGACGCCCGGCCAGCTTCCGGCGATTCGCTCGACTCCGGCGATGATCTCAGGATCTGCCCGTCGGTCCATCAGGGCATCCCAGGCGGATTTGCCGATCTTGACCGACCCCACCACCAACATCGCGGCTGCCCCCAAGGCAACCACCGAATCCAGCGACATCAGCCCGAATTCATGCGAGGCCCACAGCGAAATGATCGCCCCGATGCCGGGAATAAGGTCTGCCAGATAGTGCAACCTGTCGGCCGCCACGATCTTGCTTTTCGTCTTTCGGGCCACATAGCCCTGCCAGACCACCAGCGCCGCCGTCAGCCCCATCGACAGCGCCAAGGCCAGAATGCCATCGGTTTCACTGGCCAATGTCACGGTGCCGGGGGACAACAGTCGATTGACCCCGGCCCAGGCGATCACAGCCGCTGAAATCAGGATGAACAGCGATTGTCCCAAGGCGGCCAGATCCTCGGCCGAGGAATGGCCGAACGCATGGTCCTCGTCGGCGGGTTTGGCCGCGTAAAACATGGCGGCCATCGCGCCAAGGCTGACCATCAGGTCCATCGCGCTATCGACCAGCGAAGCCGCGACCGACAGGGATGAGGTCTGCGCCAAGGCCCAAACCTTGATCGAGACCAGCGTCAACGCAACCAGAACCGAGGCCCCCCCGGCGGTCAGGTTCATCCGATTGTTCGTGTCGGTGGTCATGCCCCGATATCCCATTCATGCAAGGCGATCTTGCGTAAATCCGATGTCACTATGCCCTGAAACAAATCAAGGCTGGCCGGAATATCCGCCTCTCCTGCCAACCACAAGAGCTTGCACCCGGCATTTCGGGCGTGGGTGGTCAATCTTCGGCACAACAGCCGGGCCAGACCTTGGCCCTGTTCGCCCACGATCAGGGCATGCAAAAACAAGACCGGATCATCGACCGGACGACGCAGGACCGAACCACAGACAAGCCCGACGATGCGGTCCTCCTGCATCGCCAGAAAAAGCTGGTTCCCCGGCTCGGCCAGAAAGGCCCGCAGATTGGCCCAGCTTTCGGCATCATCAAACAGCTCACCCGCCCACATCCAAGGCAGGTCAAGGT
>JALQUQ010000354.1:0-254 GCA_023263735.1 Paracoccaceae bacterium
CACCGCTTGGGACATCACCGCCAAAAGCGGCGAGGTGATCGTGGTGGGGCTGCCGAAAAAGGGCGCGACCTTTCAACTGGAACCGACGGCGATGATCTTTGCCGAGAAAAAGATCCGCGGCTCGCTCATGGGGGGTGGGATCGCGCGGCGCGACATTCCCCGCTATGAACGGCTTTATCGCGAAGGCAAGCTGGCCTTGGATCGGCTGGTCAGTTGCGAGATCGGCTTTGATGGGCTGAACGCGGGCTTTGACC
>JALQUQ010000354.1:264-3213 GCA_023263735.1 Paracoccaceae bacterium
GATCTTCCTAGCAAGGGTGAATATGACGGTCAGCCGACCGAGTCTCAGGAGTGGCACGATTTTGATCCAGATTGCTAAATAGTGTTTCTGTTCCGTGGGTCGGATGCTAAGGCGCAGGACTGCAAATCCGAACGCGGGTTTTGACCGGCTGGATCAGGGCGAGGTCGTGCGCCAGATCCTGTTGCCCCAAGGGACATAGACCTGTGGTTGGGGCCGCGGGCCGGGGCTAGTCACCCTTGGCCTGCGGGCCCGCGCCGGCCCTTTGCCCCACCCGCCGATCGCCCACCAATCGCCCGTCTTCCATGGTCAGGATGCGGTCGGCCAATTCCAGAATGCGGTTATCATGGGTGACCATCAGGGTCGTCGTTCCCCGCTCTTGGCCCAATCGTTTCAGCATCCGCACCACGGCAAGACCCGAGTCGAGATCCAGCGCGGCGGTGGGTTCATCGGCAAAGACGATTTCCGGATTGCCGACCAAGGCCCGGGCAATCGCGACCCGCTGCTTTTGCCCGCCCGACAGATTGGCGGGCACATAGTCGATCCGCGCCCCCAGCCCCAAAAGCGACAAGATGTGTTCGGCCGCCGCGTTTTGCCGCGCCGGATCGCCCCGTCCGTGAACCTGAAGCCCCATCAAGACGTTTTGCCGTGCGGTCAGGCTTTCATGCAGGTTATGCGCCTGAAAGATGAACCCCAGCCGACGCCGGATCGCGGTTTGCGTGTCGGGGGATGCGCCCAGCAATTCGGTCCCCAGCACCCGCACCGACCCCTGCTGCACCTCGCGCAGGCACCCCATCAGGGTCAGCGCCGTGGTCTTGCCCGAACCCGAAGGCCCCATCAACACGGTCAGGCTTCCCCGCTCTACCTGCAACGAGACGTCAAAGATCGCCTGTTTGCGCGCCTCGCCTTCGCCGAACCAATGGTTCAATGCGGTGATTTCAATCGGTGCCATCAGAAAAGATCCGCCGGATCAGCCGCCCGCAGGCGCCGTGTGGCCAAGGCCCCCGACAGGGTGCAGGCCAGAATGGTGCCGAAAAACACGATCGCCGCACGCGACAGGGTCATCACCACCGGCAGACTTGTGGCGGCGGACATGCCCGCATAGATGCCCATGCTTAGCCCGATGCCGGGCAAAAAACCCAGCGATCCCAGAATGATCGCCTCTTCGAACACGATGCCAAGGAAAAAGCGGTGGGGATAGCCCATCGCCTTGAAGGTTGCATATTCGCGCAGATGATCGGCCACATCGGTGGACAGCACCTGATAGACGATCACCAACCCGACCAGAACGCCCATGGCCACCCCGATCCCAAAGATGATGCCGGTGGGGCGTTTGGTGGTTTGATACGACAGGTCTTCGGCCTGAGCCTGGGTGAAACTGCGGATTTTCACCGCCTCGGGCCCCAATCGTTGGGAAAGCCGGTCGGCCACCGCCGTCACATCGGCCCCCGGCACCACATCGATCAGAATATGGCTGGGCGTTCCGGCGATGCGTTGGGGGAACAGCCGCAGAAAGGTCTGATCCGACACCAAAAGCGCCCCATCCGCCGAAAACCCACCGCCCAAGGCAAACCGGGCCGAGGCGGTCAGGGTTCGCCCAGTCGCCTCGAACCGCAGGGGCGATTGGTCCGAGACCGCCGCCAGTACCCCCAGATCGGCCCCCCGGGTGCGCCGGTCGCTCACCGCGGTGTCGATCATCGACAACCTGTCCAAGGTGCCCGCGACACTGGGGGCGGCAAAACGCGCCGCCTCGGTCGGAAGGGCATAGACGCTGAGCGCGGCATTGGTGCTGCCGTCCAATGTCCAATCGACCTTGCCCAGATACAGCGGCGCAGCGGCGGCAACTTCGGGGTCGGCCAAGGCCTGAAACAGCACCCGCCGTGAAATCGGCGAGCCATCGGTCAGGGTTTTGGAATCGGTGGCCGAAACCATGATATCCGCCCGCAACAACCCGTAGCTTTGCGCAATCGTGCCGTTCAGCGCGCCCATCATCCCCAGTTGGACAAAGACCAGAACATTGGCAAAGGCGACCCCGGCCAGCGCGGCGGCCATGCGCGGGCGCGAATGCGTCAACTGCAGCCAGCCGATGGGCAAACGCCCCAAGAGATGCCCCAGCCAAACGGCCACGACCCGCGTCACGGACGGGTTCCGATTTGAATGGCGCCCGTGATTTGAATGGCGCCCGTGACCTCCAGCCCGGTCAGCGCGGCGGCCCGAGCCGATGAGGCGGGGTCAAGCGAAACGGTCACTCGCACGATTCTGGCATCGGTATTGGCAGCCGGATCGGCGGCAAGGATGCTTTGCCGCTCCACCTCCAACCCAATGCGCGAAATCTGGCCCGTCAAGGCCGTGGGCAACGCCGGGCTGGTCAGTTGAACGCCTTGGCCCAGGGCAACTTGCGCGATGTCGGTCTGATAGACCTCTAGCTCGGCCTCCATCCGGTCGGTCGCGCCAAGGGTCGCAATGCCCTGCCCGCCCGCCTTTTCACCCACCCGGACATGCAACGACAAGATGCGGCCAGCCTGCGGCGCAACGACCTGACCTTTGGCCAGATCGCCGGTGGCCCGGACCAGATCGGCGCGCGCCACATCCAGTTGCCGCGCGGCCACCGCGATATCGGGCTGATCCTCGCCCCCACCCAAACGGCGCAGTTCCGCTTCGGCCCGGTCCAGTTCAAGCGTGGCCTGCACCGATACCGATTGCGCACGGTCCAACGCGGTTTGCGTGACCACGCCGCGATCAAACAAATCCTTTTGGCGCAGCGCTTCTTCGCGCGCCAGATCGGCCGCTGCAGCCAAACGATCCCGGTTGGCCTGCCCCTCGGCCAAGGCCGTTGCGACCGAGGCCCGGGCCTGCACCAAACCCGCCTCTTTCGCCGCGACATTCGCCTGTGACGAGGCAAGGGCCGCGCGAAATTGGTCAAGACTGTCGAGTTCGGCAATCACCTGCCCC
>JALQUQ010000355.1 GCA_023263735.1 Paracoccaceae bacterium
CGTCGTCTCCCAGCTTGTAGGTGTCGCAGCCACCGCAGGCTTCCATGATCTCTTCGTCGGAAAGACGGTTGGCGCGTTCGAGGAGCGCCGCCCGCAGCATCACGGGCGTCACATCCCGGGCGTAGAAGTCATCCGAAATCACTTCGAACGTGAAGTCGAAGACGTGATTGAACTTAGACATACTTCAGGATCTCCCTGGCTGCAGCTTCAGGTCTGAGGAACAGCAGCTCGAACTCATCGTCCACGCAGTAGACCATGAATGCGGGGCACCATTCCCAATCGAACGGGGCGTCGAAGTCGTCTGGGTGGGCGATCTCCCAAGCCTGGTGACACTGCTCTGCAAAGCTGATCACCCGCGACCGGGTTTCCGGCGCCTCTGGCGGCGTGGGCCTGACCGCCGTGGAAATCGGCAAGCTCTTGGGGGCGCGTGTGATCGCTGCGGCGCGGGGGCCCGAGAAAATGGCCGTGGCCAAATCCGCCGGGGCCGATCACGTGCTCGACAGCGATGCGCCCGATCTGAAACAACAGCTCCGCGATCTGGGGGGCGTCGATGTGGCCTATGATGCCGTCGGCGGCGCGACCTTTGACGCCACTTTGCGCGCCATGCGGCCCGATGGGCGGATTCTGGCGATCGGCTTCGCCTCGGGTCAGGTGCCGCAGGTTGCGGCCAATCACCTTCTGGTCAAAAACGTTTCCGTCATCGGCTTTTGGTGGGGGGCCTATCGCACCATCGCGCCCGCAGCCCTGAACCGCAGTCTGGCCACGCTCTTGGACTGGTACGAG
This sequence comes from Paracoccaceae bacterium, assembly GCA_023263735.1. Taxonomy (GTDB): domain Bacteria; phylum Pseudomonadota; class Alphaproteobacteria; order Rhodobacterales; family Rhodobacteraceae; genus Pseudotabrizicola. The sequence goes on from JALQUQ010000355.1 coordinate 784, forward strand.
CAGGGGAAATTGCATCCGCACATTTCGCATTCCCTGCCGTTTGAGGCCTTTCCCAAAGGTCTTCAGTTGCTGCGCGACCGGTCGTCAACGGGCAAGGTCGTGATCCGCATCACCAACTAACTGGCCGCCACCGCCCCCTTGCCGCCCCGCGCGGCATAGGCGCGGGAAATCATCAGGGCCAGTTCCTTGACCGCCGGGCTGTGCGTCGGATGGGCAAGGTACTGGTTGACCTTCATCCGGCGCAATTCTGGCAAGGTGCCGCCATGGGCGATCCGTTCCACATAGGGCGGCTCTGATCCGGCAAGCACGGTATGCACCGCCAGATCGGCGCTGACGCTGGCTTCGATCGTGCGGGTCGAGTCGCTTTCAACCGCCATCTGCCATGGGATTCCTGCCTGATCCAAAGCCGCCTGCACACCTTTGCGAAAAATGCAGTTGTGTTCATAGGCCAACCGAAGGGGGCGGCTTTTCCACGCACTGCCCCCCGGCGCCCCAACCCAGACCAGCGGCAATTCTGCCAAGGTTTCGGCCCCCGGATCGCTCTCGGCCTCGGTCGTCAGGATGATGTCGCATTCCCCCCGGCTGAACTGATCTTTCAAGACGCGGGTAAAGGACGACACCAAGGTGACCTTCATCCGCGGAAAGCTGCGGGAAAAATGCTGCAAGACCTGCGGGATCACCGGGTAAACGATGTCATGCGGCACCCCCAGAATGATTTCGCCTTCGTGCGGATCGCGGGTCAGACGTTCCATCACCTCATCATTCAGCGACAGCATCTTGCGGGCATAGCCCAAAAGCAGCTCTCCCGCCGCGGTCAGCGCGATCTGTCGCCCCGACCGATCCAGCAGCTCGACCCCCAGCATATCTTCCAGCCGCTTGATCTGCATCGACACTGCCGATTGCGTCAGGTTCAGAAAACCGGAGGCCCGCGTCACCCCTCCGGCATCGGCCACCGCGATAAAGGAGCGAAGCGCGACCATGTCCAGATTGCGGGGCATATCACATTCCTTGATGACGGAGTTCAAAACCATTCGTTTCCATTATGCCCCATCCTCCCTTAGGAGATCAAGCACGATGATGAAACAGCCCTTATTCATCACCGATTCTGATCCACACTCCTGAAAGGATAAAATCATGTTCGCCTCGCTCCATACCGCCAGCTACGCCACCCGGCGCGTGCAGTGGGCTGGCAGCACCCTGCATCCACTGGCCCGCATCCGTGCCGCTTTGGACCTGCGGGTTCAGCGCTGCCGTCTGGCCCGGCTGGATGATCGACTGCTGGCTGACATCGGCGTCTCTCGTGCAGAGGCGGGTTTCGCTAAGTCCCGGACAGTTCCGGGGCGGGCGTGACGGTTGGTCATTTGCTGCTGTGTCGCGGCACTCTGTCGATCTTGGAAGAGATCGGGGGGGAGCATGCCACGACGCAAGCAAGCGAGGCGAATGACCGTGCAGGACATACGGACCATATTACGGCTGACGCATGAACAGGGCCTCTCGGTGCGGGAGGTTGGGCTTCGGCTGAAGCTGAGCAAGACGACGGTGGCGACCTACCTTTTGCGGGCGCGTGAAGCCAAGCTTGATTGCTGGCCGCTGCCGCCGGGGCGCGACGATGACGCGACGTTGGAGGCGGCGCTGTTCCAGCGGGTTGGTCGCCCGCCGCAGGATCTTCAGGAGCCGGACTGGGCCAAGGTTGCCACCGAACTGAAGCGCAAGGGGGTCACCCTGGTGCTCTTGTGGCAGGAATACCGGTCGGCGCATCCCGAGGGCTACGGCTACACCTGGTTTTGTGAGCAATTCCGGGCCTTCGAGAACCGCACCAGTCCGAGTTTCCGCAATCGGCACGAGGCGGGGGCAGTCATGCAGACCGATTATGCGGGCCACACGATCCCGATCACCGATCCTGCCACCGGCGCGGTGCATCAGGCGCAGATCTTCGTCGCAGTACTGGGGGCTTCCAGCTACACCTTCGCTTGGGCAAGCCTGACCCAGACGTTGCCCGACTGGATTGAAGCACAGGTTCGGGCGCTGAAGTTCTTCGGCGGCGTGACCAAGGCCATCGTGTGCGACAACCTCAAGGCGGCGGTGGCCAAGCCGCTGTGGTTCGAGCCTTCGGTCACCAAGACCTTCGCCGATATGGCGGCGCATTACGACACGACCGTGCTGCCCACGCGGCCGCGCAAGCCCCGGGATAAAGGCAAGGTCGAGGGCGCCGTGCTGATCGTCGAACGCTGGATCCTGGCGCGGTTGCGCAACATGCAGTTCTTCTCGGTCGAGGCGTTGAATGCCGCCATTGCCGAGCTGCTGGCCGAGTTGAACAACCGCCCGATGCGCCGGATCGGCCGGTCTCGCCGCGATCTGTTTGACGAGATCGAGCGGCCCGCCCTGCAGGCGCTCCCCCCGGAACCCTTTGAATACGCT
>JALQUQ010000356.1 GCA_023263735.1 Paracoccaceae bacterium
ATCTGCCGTGTTCGCGCCGCCAAAAGCTTTGCCTCCAGATCGGCGATATCCGTTGCCTTTTCCGCATGGGCCCCCATGGCGGCGGCATGGGCGACAAAGTCGATATCCGGCTGGGTCGCCACGTTGGAAGAGGCGTAAAGGTTGTTGAACTCGGCCCCGCCGGTTCCCTTTTGCAGCCGATTGATACAGCCATAGCCGCGATTGTCGGTCAGAACCACGGTGAACGGCACGCGCCGCATCACGGCGGTGGCTAGCTCGGAATTCGCCATCATATAGCTGCCGTCGCCGACAAAGCAGATGACCTCTTTTTCGGGCTGGGCAAGCTTGATCCCCATGGCCCCGGCAATCTCGTAGCCCATGCAGGAAAAGCCGTATTCCATATGGTAACCGCCCGGTGCGGCACGCCAAAGCGTATGCAATGCGCCCGGCATCGTGCCTGCCGCACTCATCACCACGGTGTCGCGGGTCGCTTGCCGTTGCACTGCGCCGATGACCTGCGCATCGGTGGGCAGGCCTGCCCGGTTCGGGGCAGCCATGACGGTATCGGTCGCCTGAAACCACGCGGCACGAGATGCCGTATCCCGATCTGGCCAGACCGTTGGACCCAGCGCGGCATCGATCCGGTCCAGCGCCACCATGGCATCTGACACCAGTGGCAACGCGCCATGTTTTGCCGCATCATAGCCCGTGACGTTGATCGAGACGAGCTGCCGTTCGGGATGTGTAAAGACGGTCCAAGAGCCCGTCGTGAAATCCTGAAACCGTGTCCCGACACCAAGGATCAAATCGGCCTCGCCAAGGGCACGGTTCGCCGCATCTCCTCCCGTTACACCGGGCGAGCCCAAGTTTAGCGCCTCTTCCCAATCGATTGCGCCTTTCCCGGCTTGGGTTTCGCAAAGGGGAATGTTGCGGGAGCGGGCAAAGGCCAAAAGGCGCGCCTCGGCACCGGAATAGATCACGCCGCCACCGGCCACGATGACGGGGCGCTTGGCGGTGCTCAGCGCCGAAACGACCGCCGCAAGTTCGGCCTCATCGGGTTCGGGGCGGCGCATACGCCAAACCCTTGGGGCAAAGAACGCCTCAGGCCAATCGTATCCCTCGGCCTGCACGTCTTGGCAGAAAGCCAGCGTCACGGGGCCACATTTCGCCGGATCGGTCATCGTCTGCAATGCGCGTGGCAGGGCCGTCAACAGGTGTTCGGGCCGGGTGATCCGGTCGAAATAGCGCGAAAACGGACGAAAGCAGTCATTGGCGCTGATAATGCCGTCGTCGAAATCCTCGATCTGTTGAAGGACGGGATCGGGCGCCCGATTGGCAAAGACATCGCCGGGGATCAAAAGGACGGGCAACCGGTTGACATGCGCGAGCGCGGCTGCAGTCGCCATATTCACCGCGCCGGGACCGATTGAGGATGTGACCGCCATCGCGCGACGGCGCTTTGACGCCTTGGCAAAAGCGATCGCCGTGTGGGCCATCGTCTGTTCGTTCTGGCCCCGCCACGTTGGCAGTGCGTCACCGATGCCGTGCAGGGCCTCTCCCAGACCAGCCACGTTGCCATGGCCAAAGATAGCCCAGACCCCGTCGATAAAGCGGACCCCATCCTCGTTCATCTGCACTGACAGCCATTTCACCATGGCCTGTGCCGCAGTCAGCCGGATCGTCGTCATTTCGCATTCTCCATCGCCTTGGCCCGGGCACTGTCCCATACACGGCAAAGGCGTTGGAACCGCCGTTGCATTTCATCACGAGCGTCATCGTCAGCGATTTCGCCCTTCAGCCAATCGCGGGCGACCGATCCGAAAATTGTCCGCCCGACGGCAAAGCCCTTGACCAACGGTTGTTCGGCGGCCAGCGCGAAACTTTCCGCAAGTTCGGCCTCTGGCGCATCCAGCCCCAGAACGACGATGCCACGGGTGCGGGGGTCGTGATCTTCGATCGCGGCAACGGCATTTGCCCATGCCGCCCGCGAACGGAAGGGTTCAAGCTTCCACCAATCCGGATAGACGCCGATGCCGTAAAAACGGCGGATCACGCGCGCACTGGTGTCGTCATCCACCGGGCCGACTTTCGACGGGATCACCTCCAGCAGGAATTCCAGCCCGTTCCGCCGTGCGGCATGGAACAGGCGCAGCACGGTGGCTTCCTGATCCGCCCAGATCGCCGCATCGTCATCAGGATGGGCAAAGCACAGGCATTTGACAACGTGTTCGCGCGGCCATTCGGCCAATCCCCCAAAATCAGGGCCGATCTCGGGTTCCAGCGTCAGGGGGCGTGATCCGGGCCATTCCACCGGACGGCCGATCCAAAGGCCGGTCCCCGCCGCACGATAAAGAGCGTCCCGCCCCAAACGACCATCACACAGAATGCCATAGCCCGGCTGATCGCCAGCCGCCGTCAAGGCAGCGTTCAGGCAGAGTTGCTTGAACATGCCGATCTTTTCGGGCGTTGCGCCCTCCAGCGCTTCTAGCTGCATGCGATGGTCGAATGCAAAAACGCGCATCGCCGACCGGTCGCCGCTCGTGCGTCTGTCGCGCGTGGTTGCCCAGTGCACCTGCTCCAGCGCCTGATCGTTTCTAAGATCGGGACGAACAATGCCACGGTGGAAGAAGACCTGAAGCTCTTCCCAAGTCGGATAGGCCGGAGTGCAACCATGCCGGCTGACCGCGAACGCCCCGCAGGCATTGGCGTATTTCAGGGCAGTTGGCCAATCCTCTCCATCAAGCCACCCCTTGAGCAGGCCCGACATAAAGCCGTCACCAGCCCCAAGGACGTTAAACACCTCGATCGGGAAACCCGGGCCCATCTGCCCCTCGTCCAGCGTATCGGGAATTGCCGCGGTAAAGGCGACGGCCCCCTTGGCCCCACGCTTGCAAACAAGTGTCGCCTGCGATGCGCGGCGCACGGCCCGCAACGCGGCGATGGTATCCGTCGTTCCCCCGGCGATATGGAACTCTTCCTCGGTGCCAACGATCAGATCAAACAGGTGGAGCGTCGACTGCAACTTGGCCGTCACTGCGGCGCTTTCAACAAAGCGGCTCTCGCCCGCACCGTGCCCAGCCACGCCCCAGAGGTTCGGGCGATAATCGATATCCAACGCGGTTTGCAGGCCTGCGTTGCGGGCCACGCGCAGCGCCTTCAGGGTTGCGGCCTCGACCTTGGGATGGCTCAGATGGGTGCCAGTGGCGACCACAGCCCGCGCCC
>JALQUQ010000357.1 GCA_023263735.1 Paracoccaceae bacterium
GGTGGATTGTTCGACGCTGGCCAATGGCGATGCCGATGTCATCAACACCACGGCGCAACTGGTGCTGTCGTGTCTGGGCGATCTGAAGGTGCTGGCGACAATCACCAACGAGCGCACCTCGATCACCCCGGATGTGCCGACGCTGGGCGAGGTGGTGCCGGGGCTGGACGTGACCTTGTGGAACGGGCTGTTCGTGCCCAAGGGCACCCCGCAAGAGGTGAAGGACAAGATCGCCTCGGTTGCGGCGACAGTCGTGGCCTCGGACGCGGCGCAAGAGATCGCCAAGACGACCGGCGCGCTGGTCTACTGGAAGGATCAGGCCGCATCGGTCGAACAGATTGCCGCAGATTCCAAAATGCTGATGGGCGTGCGGCAGGCGCTTGGCGTCGGCAATTGATCTGATCCCGGGGGCGCCGTGGTTTCGGCTGTGGTGCCCCTGCCCTCTTGTCCAGACGGGAAGCGCTGATGTCTGCCGCGAATGAACCGGCCAACCGCATCGAAGAACTGGCCCTGAGCGCGCTGTTTACGGTGATCTCGGTTGGTCTGTTGGCGGCCATCGGATGGGCCACACGGTCTGGCCCGGCGACATCGGGCTGGTGGACGGCCCCGGCGCTTGCCCCCGGTGCGGCGCTGATGCTGCTGAGCCTTGCGAATGTGCAAACGGTGTGGAGCAAACTGCGTGCCCTGCGGCACAACCCGCCAAACGCCACCGAATGGGCGCAGTTTCACCAGCGCCTGCGCATGGTGGCGCGCCCGCTGGAGTTTCTGGCCTATTTCGCGGTCTATCTGTTTGCCCTGCGCCATATCGGCTATGGCCCCGCAACGCTGATCTTTATTCTGGGGCTGATGCTGCGGGTTGGGCTGACCAGCCCGAAATGGCTGCTGACCGGCGTTTTGACCTGCGCCGGGCTGATCCTGATCTTCCGCATCGGTCTGGGTGTCTGGATGCCCGCGCCCGAGCTTTATGACCTGTTCCCTGGCGCGCTGCGCAGCGTTCTGATCCGCTGGTTCTGAAAGAGATACGATGGATTTCCTCCTCCTCGGACTTGCCCAGCTTGCTGACCCGTCTCTGTTTCTGATCATGTGCTTTGGCGCCATTCTGGGGGTGGTCGTCGGCGCCATTCCGGGGGCAGGTGCGGCGGTGACGATTTCGATCCTGCTGCCCTCGACCTTTGGCATGGAGCCGCTGTATGGCATGACGCTGCTTTTGGGGGTCTATTGCGGATCGGCCTATGGATCGGCGATCCCCGCGGTCTTGCTGAACACGCCCGGCTCGCCCGTGGCGGTCTTGACCGCGCAAGAGGCCAAACCCTTTGCCGAGCGTGGCGAAGCCCGCCGCGCCATGAGCCTTGCCTATTCCTCGTCTTTTGTCGGGGGCGTTCTGGCGGTGCTGGCCTTGATGCTCTTGACCAAACCGCTGGCCCTGATCGCCCAGAACTTTGGATCGGCCGAATTTGCCATGCTGGCCGTGGCGGCGCTGGTTCTGGTGGTGATCGGCCATGCCGGCCAAAGGATCGAAGCGATTGCCGCGCTGTCCTTCGGCTTTTTTCTGGCGACGATCGGAATCGAAACGGCCTTTGCCACCCAACGCTATACCTTTGGCCAAGGCTGGCTGTTGCAGGGCATTCCGCTGGTTCCCCTTGTGATCGGGTTGTTCGCGATGTCGGAAGCCTTGGTTCAACTGACCGGGCAAGGCAAGCAAAGCCAACCGGCTAAGCTGACGGGTCAGTTCTTTACCGGCTTTGTCGAGGTTCTGCGCTATCCGCGCACGCTGTTCGGATCGTCCATCGTGGGTATCCTGATCGGGATCATGCCGGGGGTGGGCGAATTTCTGGCCCAGCAGGTGAATTATGTCTGGGCCAAGAAACTGTCGCCCGAGGGTCACCTGTTCGGAAAGGGCGCGCCCGAGGGGATCATCGTCTCCGAAGCCACGAACAATGCCGTTCCCCCCGCCGCCCTGATCCCGATGCTGGCGCTTGGCATCCCGGGCGAAGAGCTGACGGCCATGATGCTTGCGGTCTTTCTGGTCCATAATGTGATCCCCGGCCCGGATCTGTTTCTGAACCGGCCCGAATTCGTGGCAGGTCTTTACTGGACGATGCTGGTCATGAATCTGGTGATCATCGTGTTCTTGATGGCCGCCACCAATATCATCGCCCGCGCCGCCACCGTTGACCGCCGCTACTTGGGCATCGTGATCCTGACGCTGTCGCTGATTGGCACCTATGCCTCGAATTACAACTTTTCCGACGTCGGTCTGGCGATGGTCTTTGGCCTTCTGGGCTTTGTCTTGCGCGCCCATAACTGGCCGTTGACCCCCATTCTGCTGGGCCTTGTGATGGAGCCCATCGTCGAAAGCCGCCTGCGGCAGGCCTTGGGCGGATCAAACGGCGATTTCACGATTTTTCTGTCGCGCCCGATCTCGGCTGTGATCACGGCAGCACTTTTGCTCTTGATCCTGATGACATTGCGCAAACACTTCTTTTCCCGAAACGCCTGACTCGAACCTTTCGAACGGAACGCCCATGTCTTTGGACCAAACGCAAATCGACCACCTTGCCGCCCAGACCCTGCCGCCTGCCCGCCTGCTGATCGATGGCGATTGGGTCGAAGGACAGGGCACACCGCTGGAGGTGCTCTCTCCCATCGATGGCCGCCAGATCACGACCCTGTCGAGCGCCAGCGCCGAAGATGTCGCCCGCGCCACCGCCGCCGCCCGTCAGGCCTTTGAAGATGGCCGCTGGTCGCGCAAAAGCCCGGCCCAGCGCAAGGCGGTGCTCTACCGTCTGGCCGATCTGATCGACGCGCATACCCATGAACTGGCCGTTCTGGGCGTGCGCGACAATGGCACCGAAATCTCGATGGCGCTGCGCGCGGAACCGACCAGCGCCGCACAAACCTTTCGCTACTATGCCGAAGCCATCGACAAGATCAGCGGGGAAATCGCCCCCACCGCCCATAACGTGCTGGGTCTGGTGCACAAGGAACCGGTCGGCGTGGTGGCCGCCATCGTGCCGTGGAATTTCCCACTGATGATTGGCGCATGGAAATTGGCTCCGGCGCTGGCGATGGGCAATTCGGTCATCCTCAAGCCCGCCGAAACGGCCTCTCTCACCCTGTTGAAACTGGCCGAACTTGCGCAAGAGGCCGGCGTGCCGCCGGGGGTCTTGAATGTGGTGACCGGCCCCGGCGCCATCA
>JALQUQ010000358.1 GCA_023263735.1 Paracoccaceae bacterium
CGTTGATCGTGAGGATCTCGACGCCCGCGGCCTGCGCGGCGCGCGCCACCTCGGCGGCGGGGATGCCATTCTGGATCGGAGCGTCGGACAGATCGTTGCGGATTTCCACCTCGGTACAGCCCAGTCCGCGCGCCATGGCGAAAAACGCGGGCAGGGATTGGCCGGGGGCAAGGATATGGTTCAGGGCAAAGCGCATGGGAAACCTTTGGATGCGGGGCCATTTGGCCCGGGGATGCCCCCCGTGGTAAAAGATGCGGGGTGGAATCCGCTTGCATTAGTTTGACGATTTATCGTCAAAAAGAGGTGGAGGCCCCGCCATGACCCAGACATCCCGACCCCAAGGCCAAAGGCGCAAGAAAGCCGCGCGGTTTTCGGAAATCGCCGCCCGGGCCGGGGTGTCGGTGGCGACGGTGGACCGGGTCTTGAACGAACGGGATTCGGTGTCCGAGGCCGCGCGGCGCAAGGTGTTGGCGGCGGCGCGCGACTTGGACGTGCCCCGGATCTTGCCGCAGCCCGATCATGCCTTGGTGCATGTCGATGTGCTGTTGCCGCGCAATGACACGCCGTTTTTTCGCGCCCTGACCGAGGCGTTTCGGGTGGCGGCGGCGATGCTGGACCGGCGGGTGATCGTGCACCGCCGTCAATTGGCCGAGGGGGACAGCGTCGCCATGGCCAAGGCGCTGAGCGCGCCGCCCTATCGGCGGTCGGGGGTGGTCTTTGCCGCGCCCGATGTGGCGGTGATCCGGGCGGCGGTGGCGCAGGCCATCGCGCGGGGAGAGACGGCGGTGGCGGTGGTCACGGCCTTGGCCGATCTGCCGGGGCTGGTCTATTGCGGCATGGACAATCGGCGGGCGGGTCTTGCGGCGGGCGATCTGCTGGGCCGCATGCTTGGGCGGCAGGGCCGCATCGTGGTGATGGGAAACATCGGCCTCTATCGCGGGCATCAAGACCGGGCCTTGGGGTTTCAAGAGGCGATCACCCGGTGGCCGGGGCAAAGCGTGATCGTGGCCGAGACGGAAACCCGCGATGACCCGGATCGCTGTCAGCGCGCCTTGCGGCAGGTGTTGGCGCAGCCGGGGCCGCCGGTGGTGGCGGTTTACAACACCGGGGCGGGGTCGGCGGGGCTGGTGCCGGTTTTGGCCAGTCTGGGCCCCGAGCGGCCGTTCTGGGTGGCGCATGAGGCGTCAGACGATCATGTCGATCTGCTGCAATCGGGCCTGTTGGATCTGGTCATCGATCAAGACCCGAACGGTCAGGCCATTGCCGCGCTGCAAACCGTGCTGATCCGGGCCGGGGTGATGGAGGATCTGGCGGCGGTGCGGCGGGCCGAATTGCGGCTGCACACGCGCTATACGGTCGGGCGGTAAAGACTGCGCCGCGGGATCAGGGTCGGGCGGATCAGGATATGTTCGGGCACCTTGCGCCCGGCCATCCGCGAAAACAGCGCCTCGGCCCCCACGCGGCCCATCCGCTCGCCATCCTGATCGATCGAGGCCAGCGAGATCAACGGCAGCGCCGCGACCGGGGAATTGTCATAGCCGACGATGGCCAGATCATCGGGAACCGACAGCCCGGCCTCGACCGCGGCATTCAGGATCGGGATCGCATCCAGATCCGACCAGCAAAACAGCGCGCTCGGCCGCTGCGGCGAGGTTAACAAAGCGTTAATGGCTTCCCCGCGGGGAAGGTCGGCGGTGGGGAATTGGATGATGCGGGCATATTCGGCCAGCCCCGCGCGTTGCATCGCCCGTTGATAGCCCCGCTCGCGCTGTGGCGACACATCGGCCATGTTCTTGCGCCTGAGCCCAAGGGCGACCATGGCGATGTCCTTGTGCCCGCGCTTGATCAAGGCCTCGACCGCCAGTTCGGCCCCGGTCACGTCATCGCTGTTGATGGTGTCAAACTGTTGGGCGGTGGCCTCGTGGTGGCCGATGACCACGGTGGGGATTTTCTGGGCATAGCTTTCCAGCACTTCGCCGCCCAATTGGGTGGCAACGATGATGATCCCGTCCATCCGGTTGTCGATCATCTGTTCGATCAGCCGCACCTCGGTCTCTTTGCGCGCGGCCCCCAGCCCGACCATGATCTTGTAGCCCGCCTTTTCGGTCACGCTTTCGATGCCGCGATAGACCGAGGGGAGGAAGGGGTTGTCGATGCCCACCAGCATCACGCCCAAGGTGAATGTCTGCCCCCGCATGCCCCGCGCCGCGACCGAGGGGCGATAGCCCAGCCGTTCGATCGAGGTTTCGACCTTGGTCCGCAGCGCCTCCGACACGCCATAGGCATTGCGCAAGACCTTTGACACGGCGGCCACCGACACGCCGGCATCCGCCGCAACCGTGCGGATCGTCACCCTTGCCCCGTCTTCGTTGATGCCGTCGTCGGCCATGCGTCTCTCCCATGGTTTGGGCGAACTTATCAAAAAACTGTTGCAAGGCAAATTGGCTTGTAGAATGATTTACGTAGAACGGTGCACAAACGGCGGTAACAGCCGATTCGGCGCCTTGGGAGGAGTATGATCATGGGCCTTGATGGGCAAACGCGGCAGCGGGCCGCGACCGATACCGCTTTGTCTTTTCATCGCTTTTCCGCTGATATGATCGGGCCCTCCTGCGATCCGGGAACGGGCGGGGCGGGCAGCTATGTGGCGCGGGCCTTTTCCCATTCTGGCGCGACTGCGGGCGCGGTTCTGCATCTGTCGGCGCAGGGGTTGTACCGGGCCTTTCTGAATGGAAAGCGGGTGGGCAATGACCTGCTGACCCCGGGCTGGACCTGCTATGACGACCGGATCGCCTATCAATCCTATGATGTGTCAGACCTGCTCGTTACCGGCGAAAACCGTCTGGAAATCTGGCTGGGCGACGGGTGGTATCGGTCGCGTCTGATGTGGCCGCAAAACCCCATTCCCAACACGTGGGGCGACAAGGTCGGCGCGATTGCCGAGCTGGTGCAGGGCGGCGCGGTGATCCTGTCGACCGATGCAAGCTGGGTTTCGGGTCTGACCCCGGTCACGGCAAACGGCATCTATTACGGCGAGGATTATGACGCCCGGATCGATGTGAAAGACATCGCAGGCGTGACCGTGCTGCCCTTTGACCGGGCGCTTCTTGTCCCGCATGAGGCGGCGCCGGTCGTGGAAATGGCCCCGGTTGCGGCGATCAAGTCATGGGAGGC
>JALQUQ010000359.1 GCA_023263735.1 Paracoccaceae bacterium
CGCGGTCCACAGGCGGGTGCGCTCTTCGGGGGTGCTGGCCCATTCAAAGGCCTGGCCCCCGTGTTCGCTGGCCAGGGCCTGCACGGTTTCGGCCTGTTCCTCGACGCCCGCGGGCGAGCCGTGGAATTCGATCAAAAGCTGGGGCTGCAACGGCAGATCCTTGCCCGACCACGCATTGCAGGCGGCCACGGCAGAAGGGTCCAGAAATTCGATCCGTGCCATCGGAATGCCGCTTTGGATCGTGGCGATCACGCAATCGACCGCATCCGACATGGTGGCAAATCCGCAAACCGCTGCCGATACCGCCTCGGGCTGGCCATGAAGACGCAAGGTGATTTCGGTGACAAGCCCCAGCGTGCCTTCGGACCCGACCATCAGCGCCGTCAGATCATAGCCCGCGCTGGATTTTGGCGCCATGGTGCCGGTCTTGATCACCTGACCATCGGCCAGCACCACGGTCAGACCCAACACCGAGTCGCGCATGGTGCCATAGCGCACGGCGGTCGTGCCGCTGGCGCGCGTCATCGCCATGCCCCCGATTGTGGCATTTGCCCCCGGGTCCACCGGAAAAAACAGGCCCGAAGCCCGCAAGGCGCTGTTTAACGCCTCTCGCGTGATGCCGGGCTGCACGCGCACGCACATATCCTCGGGGCTCAGGTCGATCACGCGATCCATGCGGCTGAAATCGACCGTGACGCCGCCGTGCAAGGCCAAGGCATGCCCTTCAAGCGAGGTGCCAGCCCCCCAGCCAATCATCGGCGTATCATGGTGAAAACAGGCGGCGGCAATCCGGGCCACCTCTTCGGTGGTTTCCGGAAACGCCACCATATCCGGTCGCCCGCCCTTTACATAGGTTTCAGACTGCGCATGCAAATCCCGCACCGCCCCTGCGGTTGACAGGCGGTCGCCCAAAAAGGATAGGTCGCGGATCAAGCTGTCGTTGGTCATGGGTCGCCTCCCCCCTTGGTTTAGGGGGCGACAACGTTTTGCGCAACACTGCCCAAGGCGATTTCCAAATCTCCATAGCCCGTGAATCGGCGTTCATAGGCCAACCCCATGCGGCGGGCGCAGTCTTCGGCCAGACGGTCCAATTCGGGGCGGTTTGTCTGGGCCATATAAACCAGTTTGGTGTAATTGCCGAAATACATGTCGCGCAGTTCGGGGTGCCGATCCAACCCCATGGGGCGCCAGACAAAGGCATCAAACTGCCGCACCAGAAAATCGGTCAGATAAAAGGCGGTGAATTCCTCTTCGGCGATTTCGGCAAACCGGGCATTGCCTTCGAAAAAGCTATAGCAATGCGGGCCTTCCACCATCTTGACGCCCAGACGGTCGCAGGTTTGTTGCAATGCGCCACCCGTTCCGCAATCGGCATAGACGACAAACACATCGTCATACTGCGCCCGGCGTGCCGTCACCGCCTCTTCCACCGCTTTGGGAATGCGGTCGGGCCACAAATGCAGATTGGCGGGCAGACAGTGAAGATCGAGATGCGACCAACCGTTCTGCCGGATCAGTGCCAAAATCTCATGCGCCAAGGCCCCGCAGGCCAAAAGCAGAATGCGGCCCTTGCCCCCAGCCTCCAACCCGGAAACGGTAAGCGTATCGTCCCCCGGCGTCAGCGCCACTGGCGCACACCCAGCATCAGGCTTCCGGCCAGCGCCGCAAACGACAGCGCGATAAACGGAAGATCGGCCCAAAAGGCCAAGACAATCGTGCCGCCTGCTGCGGCCAGTACAAAGGCGACCATCGCCAGAAACAGGGGAAGCGGCATGTGCGACTCCTTTTTCCTTGCCTCGAATGTGAGCCTTCTTCGGGCCATTTGAAAGACCTGAAATGAAAAAAGCCCCGAGAAATCTCGGGGCTTTGGGAGCAAAAAGTTCAGCGCCTTCAAGCTTGATTGTGCTTGCGCGCCATGAACTGCTTGGCCGTTTCCACGGCAACAGCGGCGTCACGGCAATAGGCGTCAGCCCCAATCGCACGGCCGAATTCTTCGTTCAGCGGAGCGCCGCCCACCAAAACGACATAGTCGTCGCGCAGGCCTTTTTCCTTCATGGTGTCGATCACGACCTTCATGTAGGGCATGGTCGTGGTCAGCAGGGCCGACATGCCCAGAATGTCGGGCTGTTCGGCGGCAATCGCGTCCAGGTACTTTTCAACAGCATTGTTGATGCCCAGATCGACCACTTCAAAGCCGGCGCCTTCCATCATCATCGCGACAAGGTTCTTGCCGATGTCGTGGATGTCGCCCTTGACGGTGCCGATGACCATCTTGCCCATGCGCGGTGCGCCGGTTTCGGCCAGCAGCGGCTTCAGGATGGCCATGCCAGCCTTCATCGCATTCGCCGACAGCAGCACTTCTGGAACGAACAAGATCCCGTCGCGGAAGTCGTTCCCCACGATCGTCATGCCGGCGACCAAAGCCTTGGTCAGCACGTCATAAGGGGCCCAGCCCCGTTCGATCAGGATGTTCACGCCCTCTTCGATTTCCTCTTTCAGGCCATCGTAAAGGTCGTCCATCATCTGAAGAACCAGTTCCTCGTCTGACAGTTCAGAGAGGATGATTTCGTCGTCATCGGCCATGTGCGCAATCCTCGCGGCGTCGTTCTCTGTGATGTGAATGGGGCCAAAGTGCGCCCGTCACTTTCCGTTTTCCGACATGCCCCGATTGAAAGCCGACAGCAAGGGAAAGCTGCGGTGTTTCTCTTGAATTTTGTTCTCTAAATGTTCTAATCTTGCGGTATGGAACGCCCAAATTCACAGCTCAGACCCGAAATCCGGCTGCGGGCCCGTGGCGCGGGCAGCAACGATTCCGGCCGGTTTGAGCGGACTCGGGTCGAAAGTTTCGACGACGGCTGGGCGATTGATGAGGATAGCCGCCTGATCGCGACCGAAATCCGACACGAAACCCCGCGGTCGGCGATCAGCTACAACCGCTCGCCCGATCTGCCGTTTGACCGCAGCATCAACCCCTATCGGGGCTGCGAACACGGCTGCATCTATTGTTTTGCCCGGCCCAGCCACGCCTTTCTCAATCTCTCACCGGGGCTGGATTTTGAAACCCGACTGATCGCGCGCCCCGGGATCGACCGCGTTCTGGTCAGGGAATTGCAGGCCCGCAGCTACCGGGTCGCACCGGTTGCCCTTGGCACCAACA
>JALQUQ010000035.1 GCA_023263735.1 Paracoccaceae bacterium
TTTGCGTAGTACATCAGCTCTTGGCCGACTTGCAGAACGCTGCCGCCGTACAGCCCGACGTCCATGGTGCCATCGTCTTGGTTCCACTGGACGCGCCGGGCCTGGGTGACGTGTGGGCCATCCTCTGGCAGGTCGATGTAGTCCGTCACCACAGAGTTGTTGTTCTGGATGACGGGCGCAGTGGCCAGCATCTCCAGAGCGTTGGCAATGCGGCCAAGCGTATCCAGCGCCTGCACAGCCTTTTGGTCGGCTGCGCCGCTGTTGATGGCCATGTCTTGCGCCAAGCTGACGATCAGAGCCAATGCTTCATTGGCTGCAGCCTCTGCGTTGCCTGCTTGGATGCTGATTCCGGTGGTGTCGCTTGCAGGCGCGATCTCGTCGGCCAACTGAAACAGGCGCTCGAACTGCTTGATCTGCTCGTGGTTCTTGAGGAACGTGGCGAGCTGATCGCGGGTAAGGTTGAGCTTTTGCGTTGCCATCAGTATGCCAATGGCTCGATCTGAGCCTCAAGACGCACAAAGGACAGGTGGGCCTGGCTGTCACCACGGAAACGCTGGATGCGCCAGTTGCGCATGTGGCCCTGTTGGAACCAAGCCAGGCGCTTGGTGGTGTTGCCAGTCGTGCCAACGCGCAGCGGACGGTCTTGGCTCCATGCCACGCCGTCCACGGAGTAGCTGGTCGTGATGATCGGGTCAATGCCCAAAGCCACACGGCCTGTGAGGCTCACAAGCTCTAGCTCGTTGAAGATCGCGCCGTTGCTCTCGTTGTAGACGATCAGCGTGCCAAACTCCCAGCGCACGATCTGGCCCCAGTGCGTGCCGATGTTGTCCACCAGGTATCCGATGGCGCTGGACTGCGGATCACCGATCAGCCACTTGTCGTAGGCCCAGACGAGATTTCGCGCACGGTACTGGCTGAAGCCGACCGTCGAAGTGGTCAGCGTGAACCAGACCTGCTCGTCAAGCTCTGCCGATGCGGCAGCGTCATAGACGATGGTGCGGTCAGGCAGGTGGACGTACAAATGCTGGTGGGCACGGTCGTTGCGTGCTTCCAGCTTGACGGTGGCCAGCTGCACTTCTGTGTAGTTCAGCAGCAGCTGGTCGATTTCTTGGGTGCTTATTTTTTGAGCAGTTGCGTTTGCGCCAAGATAGATGCCAGGCTCTTCGTTGCGGCCACTTCCGAGGAAGGCGATCATTTCCACAAACACGCAGCAGCCGAATGTGCCGATGACGCCCTTCTGCACCTGTGCGCCGTCAATGCGCTGGAATGGGAAAAAGTCGCCACCAACGTTGTCAAACACCTCGATGGTGTTGCGGTTCAGTGCATAGACCTCGTTGCGCAGTTTGAGCAGCGCCACCACTGGGTCAATTCGCGGCGTTCAACGGTTGCGCCAGACCGCCAGCCCTTGCCGTCGATCACCTGTTCATTGGCCAGAACGGTCATATCGACCGGGTCCCAGTTCACCACGGCGTTCTTGCGATAGACCAGACCCTTTTCCAGCATATCCAGGAACATCGCCTGCTGCTGGCCGTAATATTCGGGGTCACAGGTGGCAAATTCGCGCGTCCAGTCGATCGACAGACCCAAGGGCTTCATCTGGCCGCGCATGTCGGCGATATTGCCATAGGTCCATTCCTTGGGATGGCCGCCCCGCTCCATCGCGGCATTTTCGGCCGGCATGCCAAAGGCGTCCCATCCCATCGGATGCAACACGCTAAAGCCCTGTGCCGCCTTGTAGCGCGCCACCACGTCGCCCATGGTGTAGTTCCGGACGTGGCCCATATGGATACGCCCCGACGGATAGGGGAACATCTCCAGCACATAATATTTGGCTTTGGAGGGGTCACGCTTGGCAAGGAAGGCCTGCGCCTCATCCCAAGCTTGTTGCCATTTCGGTTCGATAACACTGGGTTCATAGCGCGACATATCAGACCCTCCGGGAGTTCCCGGCGGAATTACACCGATGCGATGGAAAAGGTCCAGTCCAGAAGGCCCCAATGCGGGCCTTTCCCGCAGGATTCACCGTGTTCCCGTCAGCTTTTGCAGTGCCTCGCGGGTCTTTGGGCCAAAAGCGCCGTCCACCGGTCCGTCATACACCCCTTCGTCGTGCAGGCGGCTTTGGATTTTCCGCATGACCTCTTTGGGCTTGTCTTTGGCGCGGTCCAAAAGCCACGTGTTTTCCCCGCGCAAGGCATTGATGTAAAGCTCCGCCGCCCGATCAAAATCCCGCGCGACGCCAAAGCCCGCCTCATATAACAGGCCCAGATTGTACATGCCGGTCAAAGACCCACCGTCAGCCGCGGCCTGATACCATTTTGCCGCCTCGGTCGGCGATTTCTTGACCCCCCGGCCCTTTTGATACAGCACGCCCATGCTGCTCATCGCATCGACAGACCCCGCCTCAACCGCGGCTTGGGTCACGGTCAAAGCCTCATCGTACTTTTCACCGGCATAAAGCATACGGCCCAGCAAAGCGCCCGCACGCCCGCCGCTTGGGTCTTCGGCAAGGGCTGTTCTGCAAACTTCGATCGCTGTTTCAATCTGGGCCGGTGTCAGCGAAAAGATCGATGACTTGTTGGGATCGGCATAGGTTTCGCAGTCTTCCATGGCGCCCGTGCCTTGCTTGACCACCGCGGTTTGCGGGGCGGGTGCCGCCGGGTCGGGCTTTTCGGGCGTCACGGTGGTGTCTCTTGACAAGAGGGCGGCCAACCTCTCTCCAGCCATGGCCGTCAAGACGGGGCATTGCGCATAGGTCGCGACAAAGCTTTCCAGCGCCGCCTTGCTTTCGGTTTGTGCGATGATTTCCCAATCGGCGCGGGCATCCGTGCAATTTGATGCCGCAGTCAGGTTCGCGTCAGCGGGCTTTGGTTCCCCCAAAGGAAGTTTTGCGGGCACCAGAACCAGTTCGCCATCAAACTCATCATAGACGGCGGGAAATTGTTCGTGGTTCACCGATTGCGCCAGTTTGCGTACATCGGTTCGCACCTGCCGCGCAAGCTCATGGATCGGCAATCCCGGCTCGACCAAGCGCGGCAACAGAATGCGCGTAAACACCGAATTCGGATCTTGATCGTCGTTCGACAGCCGGTCGAGCGCGGTTTGCCCTGCGCCGGCGGAAAAAATCATGAAGGCGCCTTCGGGGGCGGTCACCTTGGCCAATCCACGCGTTGCCCCGATGCTGCGGGTGCCCTCTTTGGGAAAGGGATTGTCGCGGCAGGCATCGATGATCAAAAGGCTGATCCGCGCCCCCTTTGCCCGCAGCGAATCGACAACCGTTTCCACCTTGAGCGCGCGCTGCGTCATGACCAACTCGCCGCCGGGCCGAACCTCGGGCACATCGGTGGGCAACAGATAGTTTGACCCGTCGATTTCTATTCCATGGCCCGCGAAGTAAAAAACCGCCTCGTCCCCCGGCTTGATCTGATTGGAAAAGGCCGACAATGCGCTCAGAAGCCCCAGTTGGTCGGCATCCAGAACAAGGGTTGATTGAAAGCCCACGCCTGACAGGGCTGTGTGAATGGCTTTGGCGTCATTTCGGGCTTTTTCCAGACCCGGAACCGCCTGATAGCTGTCATTGCCAATAATCAGGGCATAGCGCCCCTCTGCCCAGACCGGACCGGTCAGCCAAACCGACACCAAAGCGACCACAAAGGAAAGAACACGGCGGATCATCGCAAGAAACCAATCATGCAGGATTGACAGCATTACCAATCAGATGCCGATCAGTCATGTAAAGGGGCCTTTGCGGCCCCCTTGGCTTTGATCAGCGCAGCCCAGCCACTTTTTCCATGGCCTCGCGGGTCTTGGCACCAAAGGCACCATCCACGGCCCCCGAATAATACCCTTGATCCCTAAGAATGCGCTGCACGCCCCGGATCACCTGACGCGGTGAATTTTGCGCATTGTTCAGGAACAGTTTTTCCCCCCCCTGAAGGCTTTGCACATAAAGCTCGGCCGCGCGGTCGAAATCGCGGGTCACCCCCCGGCCATTTTCATAAAGCAGGCCAAGGTTGTAATTGGCCAGCGAATTGCCCCCATCCGCGGCCGCGCTGTACCAGCGGAATGCCTCGCCGTAATCGGCAGTGGTGCCGCGCCCCAGTTCATGGAACACCCCAAGGTTGTTCATGGCATAGATGTCGCCCCCTTCGGCGCCCATCCGATACCATTTGAACGCCTCGGAATCGTTTTGGCTTACACCCAGACCGTTTTCATAAAGCCAGCCAATGCGGCGCTGCGCCACGGCATCGCCGCGATCGGCCCCTTTCTGATACCAACGCATCGCCTCGGCGTAATCCTGGGTCACACCGCGACCCGCCTCATACATCCAGCCCAGATTGCTCATGCCGGTCAGATTGCCGCCTTCTGCCCCAATCCGGTACAGGCGAACCGCTTCGGTATCGCTTTGGGCCACCCCGCCGACGCCGTTTTCGTAATACCAGCCCAAAGCGGTTGCCGACCGGGCATCATTGGCCTCATAACCCTTGGTGTACCAACGCACCGCTTCTTCGTAGGATTGTTCAACCCCGCGGCCGTTTTCATACATCCAGGCAATGTTGCCCATGCCCGCCGGGTTCCCGGCCTCGGCACCAATCTTGTAAAGGCGGGCGGCTTCGAATTCATCGGGGGCCAAACCGCCCATGCCCATTTCATAAAACCAGCCAAGCGCAACGGTCGACCGGGCATTTCCAGCTTCATGCCCCGCACGGTACAGCCGCACCGCTTCGTCATAGTTCTGGGTCACGCCCCGGCCATTTTCATACATCCAGGCCAGATTGCCCATCGCCTCGGAATCGCCCTGATCGGCGGCTTTCTGATAAAAGCTGACGGCCTGAACATCATCTTGGGTCACGCCCCGACCGTTTTCGTAATGCCAGCCAAGCGACACCAGCGCCCGCGTGTTTCCGGCATCGGCCGCCTTGTGGAAATATTCGACGGCGCGCGTGTCATCCTGTGCGACGCCGACCCCGTTTTCATACATCCAGCCCAAGGCCTGCATCGACCGGGCATCCCCCAGATCAGACCCAACCTGATACCAATGCGCGGCCTCAGATTCGCTTTTTTCGACGCCCCGACCGTTTTCATACATCCAGCCCAGATTGCCCGCGCCGCGACCATTCCCGGCATCGGCGGCCGCACGATACCAGCGCGCCGCTTCGGTATCGGATTGGCCCACGCCCTTGCCCGCCTCGTACATCCAGCCAAGGTTGGCCATCGCAACCGAAGACCCCGCCTCGGCCGCCGCCTGATACCAGCGCACCGCGTCAAAATCGTTCCGGGTCACGCCCTGCCCCTGCTCATACATCACGGCAAGGTTGTTCATCGCAAAGGCGTCACCAGCATCGGCGCCCTGCTTGGTGACGGTAAAGGCCTCTTCCACCTGACCCGATGCCGAAAGCACGCGGCCCAGCAGCGCGGCGGCCCGCCCACCCTCTGGCTCGCTCGACAAGGCGCGGCGGCAAATGTCGATGGTGCGATTGATGTCGCCCGCCACCAGATCATCGAACGACACCGTTGCCGGATCGGCCAGTTCCTGACACTGCTTCAACTCTCCGGTGCGGGCATCCGCTGCCACGACATCCTTGGTCAGGGTGGACAAAGAGGCCAATTCCTTGCCGCCCGCCGCCTGCAGCGCGGCCAACCGCTCGGTCGCAAGCGCGGTCAAGATCGGGCAAACGGCATGGGTGGCCACAAACCCCTCAAGCGCAGCCTTGCTTTCCGTCTGCGCAACAATGGCCCAATCGGCCCGCGCCGCCGAACAGGGGTCGGCGACCTGCGCGCTTTGCGCTTGGGCCTGCGGAACAGGCTCCACCTTCAGCGAACGGCCCTCAAGACTTGCGGGCACAAGGGCCAATTCCCCGTCGAATTCATCGTAAACCGCCGGGAATTGGTCATGGTTCACGCTTTGCGCCAGTTTGCGCACCTCAGTCCGGACCTCACGCGCAAGCTCGTGGATCGGCAATCCCGGCTCGACCAGACGCGGCAACAAAACGCGCGTGAACACCGAATTCGGGTTGCCATCATCACCCGAAAGACGGTCCAGCGCGGTTTGCCCGGCCCCGGCGGAGAACATCAAGAAAGTGCCCTCGGGCGCGGTCACACGGCCCAAACCGCGGGTTGCCCCAATGCTGCGCGTGCCTTCCTTGGGAAAGGGATTGTCGCGGCAGGCGTCGATGATCAAAAGACTGACCCGCGCCCCTTTTTGCCGCAACGTATCGACCACGGTTTCCACTTGCAGCGCGCGCTGCGTCATCACCAGTTCCAAACCCGGCCTGACTTCGGGCACATCGGTCGGCAACAAATAGTTTGACCCGTCAATTTCGATCCCATGCCCGGCGAAATAAAACACCGTTTCGTCGCCCGGCTTGATCTTGTTGGCAAAGGCCGACAGCGCGCTCAGCAGGGTCAACTGGTCCCCATCCAGCACAAGGGTCGAGTCAAACCCGACCCCTGAAAGGGCATCGTGAACCGACTGGGCATCATTGCGCGCCTTCAGCAGGCTGGGCACCGACTGATAGGTGTCATTCCCAATGACCAAGGCATATCGACCATCTGCAAAAGCAGGCAGCGACACCCACGCAAGGACAACGGCGACGAACGCAGAAAGGATGCGGCTGATCATGGCAGGAAACCGAAATGAAAATGTCAGAGAGTCCAAGGCTATCTGACATAATTACCATGATTTTTTTCTGGGCAATAAAAATTTAGCCGAAAGGCACCGAATTATCGGGCCATTTCGGCTGGCATTATTGGCCGATTTTTCCGCGTTTTCCGCCCGTTTGCGCGCGATCCAAAAGCAGATGATCCAGAAGAACGCAGGCCATCATCGCCTCGCCCACCGGAACCGCCCGAATGCCCACGCAGGGGTCGTGGCGGCCCTTGGTGATCAGTTCGATATCTTCGCCGCGTTGATTGATCGTCTTGCGCGGCGTCAGGATCGAAGAGGTCGGCTTGACCGCAAACCGGCAAATCACCGGCTGCCCGGTTGAAATGCCGCCCAGAATGCCGCCCGCATGATTTGACAGAAACTCTGGCCCATTTGGGCCCATGCGGATCTCGTCGGCGTTTTCGACACCGGTCAGCATCGCCGCCGACATGCCGTCGCCAATTTCCACCGCCTTGACCGCGTTGATCGACATCATCGCGCTGGCCAGATCGCTATCAAGTTTGCCATACAGCGGCGCGCCCAGCCCGGCCGGAACGCCTTCGGCCACAACTTCGATCACCGCGCCCACGGAATTGTGGTTCAAACGCAAATCATCCAGATAGACGGCCCATTCGTCGGCCATTACTGGATCGGGGCACCAGAACGGATTTTCTTCAATCTGCGCCGCGTCAAAGCGGGTGCGATCAATCGTTTTCGCCCCCATCTGCACCATGTAACCGGTGATTTTCAGCCCGGGCACCAAGGCCGCCAGTGCCGCCCGCGCCACGCCACCGGCGGCAACCCGGCTGGCCGTTTCCCGTGCCGAAGACCGCCCGCCGCCGCGATAATCGCGCAGGCCATATTTCTGATGATAGGTGATGTCGGCATGACCGGGCCGAAAGCTTTGCGCGATATCGCCATAGTCTTTCGACCGCTGGTCGGTGTTTTCGATCATCAACTGAATCGAGGTGCCCGTGGTGACCCCGTCAAACACGCCCGACAGAATGCGCACTTCGTCGGGTTCTTTGCGCTGTGTCGTAAACTTCGACGTTCCCGGTTTGCGCCGATCCAGCCAAGGCTGAAGATCAGCCTCGGTCAAAGCGACGCCGGGGGGAACCCCATCAACGGTTGCGCCAATGGCAGGCCCGTGGCTTTCGCCCCAAGTGGTGACGCGGAACAGATGACCGAAGGTGTTCAAACTCATGGGTGCGCTCCTTTTCCCGCCCCCCATAGGCCAAAGCGGCCAAGGAATGAAGGGGGTTTGAATGGGGCAGGGCTGGTGCGACACCGGGCCAAACCGCGCCCTGCCCCCATGTTCGACGCCGCATCGTTTCCAAGAACGGAAGCGGCCCGCAAGTCATCTTGCGGGCCTTTCCCTGTCAGCAAGCGGCGGCTGTCCTTGCGACCGATGGGCGAGACCCTCACTGCGGCAGCAGGCGCTCGGCAATCTGGACGGCGTTCTGCGCCGCGCCTTTCAGCAATTGGTCGCCCACCACGAACATGGCCAAGGTCTTGCCCGACGGGTCTGCCGTATCGGGGCGCAGACGGCCAACCAGAACATCCTCACCCCCCGACGCATCCACGGGCATCGGAAAGTAATTGCGGGCGCGGTCATCCACGACCTTGACGCCGGGGGCCGCCCCAAGCAGGGCCCGCGCCTCTTCGGGCGAAACCACGCGGTCGAATTCAACGCTGATCGCCATGCCGTGGGCGCGCAGGATCGGAACGCGAATGCAGGTGATGCCCACCGGCAATTCGGGCAAAGACAGGATGCGGCGCGTTTCGGCCACCACCTTGGATTCCTCGCCGTTATAGCCGGTTTCGGGGTCCATATCCGCATTGTGGCTAAAGAAGTTAAAGGCGTAGGGATGCGGCAGAACCTTGTGCGGATAGGTTTCACCTTTCAACGCAGCCTCGGTCGCCAGACGCAGCTCTTCCATCGCGGCGGCACCTGCCCCCGATGCCGCCTGATAGGTGACCAACGACAGGCGGCGGATCGGATGGGCGCGGTGCAACGGGGCCAAAGCCGTTGTGGCAATCGCGGCAACGCAATTCGGGTTGGCAATCACACCCTGATGCGCAGACAGGGCTGCCTCGTTGGCCTCGGGCACGATCAGGGGCACGTTGGCTTCCATCCGAAAGGCGCTGGAATTGTCCACGACAATCGCACCGGCCCGCACGGCGATGGGCGCGAATTTCTTGGAAATGCCCGAACCGGCCGAAAACAGGGCCACATCCACACCGGCAAAGGACGCCTCGGTCAGTTCTTCGATCACCACATCCTGACCACGGAACGGCAGAGTTTTCCCAGCCGACCGGGCCGAAGCCAGCAATTTCAACGCTTTGACCGGAAAGTTCCGGCCTTCAAGGCAGTTCAGCAGTTCAACACCCACAGCGCCGGTTGCGCCGACAATGGCTACAACAGGGTTCGCGGGCAAAACGCGGGCAATTTGCGCGGGGCGGTCAAGTTCGGTCAGCATCTCGTTCTCCAAGGGATCAAACGGACGGGGACCTTTTTTCACCTAAGTCACCCCGTCCGGCTTCGGCGGGGCTTCGGTGGTTCGTTCGGTTCTTAGACCGCGCAACCCGACCGTTCCCCCGCCAAAGCGGTGGTCTTGGTCTTGGTGCGTTTCGTGGTCATGAGCGTGAACATGCGCGGCGATCTATCAGGGGGGCCGACCCCACGCAAGTGCACCGATGCCACAGTTCCCACGGAAACACACATGCGCGTGAGACTGTGGGAAACAGATTGCAAGGTTGAATCGCTTTCATAACCTGACTCTGCCTGATTGAACCGGGGAGCCCAGATGCCGATGACTCTCACCTCGCTTGCCATCAACCGACGCCGTTTTCTTGGGATCGGGGCGGCCGCCCTTGCCGCGCCCCAACTTGCCTTGGCGCAAAGCCGCAAGGATTACATCGTCCCCGAGGAATATTTGCCCATCGTCGTTCGCACGCGCGACCAATTCGCGCCGGGGCAGATCATCGTCGATCCCAACACCTTTTCGCTGTACCTGACGATGGAGCGGCGGCGTGCCGCTCGGTTTATCGTCGGGATCGGGCGCGGCAATCTGTACGAGGCGGGAAGCTTTTACATCGGCGCCAAAAAGGAATGGCCTAGCTGGACACCGACCAAAGAGATGATCGCCCGCAGCCCAAAGAAGTACGGGAAATACGCCGGCGGTATGCCCGGCGGGCCCAACAATCCCTTGGGCGCGCGGGCCCTGTACCTGTTCACCGAGAAAAAGGGCGATACGTTTCTGCGCATTCACGGCACGCCCGAGCCATGGACGATTGCCAGCGCGGTTTCAAACGGCTGTGTACGGCTGGTCAACGAACATATCGTTGCGCTCTATGATCTGGTCGATGTCGGGACGCCGGTCACCTTTTACGCAAAGTCCTGACCGCGCCCCAAACCGGGATCAAATCCCCAAGACATCCATCATGTCATATTGACCGGGCTTTTGTCCTTGCCCCCAAAGGGCGGCCCGCAGGGCGCCACGGGCAAAAAGCGCCCGGTCGGTGGCAACATGGCGCAGGATGACACGCTCGCCTTCGGCCGCAAAGATCACGTCATGCTCGCCCACGATGTCGCCGCCCCGAATGGCGGAAAAGCCGATCGTGCCGCGCTTGCGGGCGCCGGTGATGCCATCACGACCAGACACGCGCGCCTCGTCGAAATCGATGCCGCGCCCTTCGGCAGCAGCCATACCCAGCATGAGCGCGGTGCCCGACGGGGCGTCAACCTTCATGCGGTGATGGGCCTCGACCACTTCGACATCCCAATCTTCATCCAGCGCGGCCGCGATCTTTTGCGTGATCCGCACCAAAAGGTTGACGCCAAGGCTCATATTCCCGGCCCGCACGATCACCGCATGGCGCGCGGCGGGTTCCAGTTTGGCCAGATGTTCCTTTTCCATCCCGGTGGTGCCGATCACATGCACGCAGCGCGCCTGTGCGGCCAAGGCGGCAAACTCGACCGTCGCCGCGGGGGCCGTAAAGTCGATCACGGCCTGCGCCTTGGCAAAGGCTTCCAGCGGATCATCGGTCACCGTGACCCCCAAGGCCACCCCGCCCATGCTTTCGCCAATATCGCGGCCCACCCACGGATGGCCCTTGCGCTCCACGCATCCCACCAGTTTGACTTTGTCAGACGCGGTCACCAAACGGACAAGGGTCTGGCCCATGCGCCCCGAAGCCCCCGTGATCACGATTCCCGGCAAATCTGACATGACAAATCCTCCTATGTCGCGGTTCCTTTACCGCGAAGGGGCTGCAAGAAAAAGCCTGCCGTTGTATGCTTGGAAAAAAGAGCGTAAGGGGCGTTGCATGTCGAACAAACGCTTTCATCCGGCCAATGGGCCATCGCAGCGCCAGTTGCGCGTGGGGGAACTGATCCGCCGCACGCTGTCTGATGTGCTGAACCGGGCCGAAATCCACGACCCTGAACTGAACGCCATGTCCATCACGGTGGGCGAGGTTTCGTGCTCGCCTGATCTGAAGGTGGCCACGGTCTATGTCATGCCCTTGATGGGGTCGGTCCCGGTGGAAGAGGCCATCAAGGCGCTCGCCCGCAACAAGGCGGAACTGCGCCATCGCGTCTCGGGGGAACTGACCCTGAAATACGCCCCCGATCTGCGGTTCCGGGCCGATGAAACCTTTGACCGTCTGGATGACACCCGTCGCATGTTTGCTGACCCCAAGGTGCGCCAAGATCTCGACTCGTCTGACGACGAGGATGAGGATCAGTAAGATGCGCCTGTTTCTGGCGCTTGCCTGCCTCTTGATGGCGCAGGCCGCCCAAGGTGCCACCTGCCGCGATACCGAATTCGAAGATGTCTCCCTGACGGTCTGCGAGGTTTCGCAGAGCGATGACCTTCGGCTGTTTCATTCCGGGCCATCGGGCGTGCTTGGCAGCTTTTCGGCGGTGAACGACGCACTTCAGGCCGAAGGGAAGACCTTGGCCTTTGGCATGAATGCGGGCATGTACCATCCCGATCGCCGCCCGGTGGGGCTCTATGTCGAGGATCGCCGCGAACAGGCCCGGATTGTCACACGAGAGGGCCCCGGCAATTTTGGCCTGTTGCCCAACGGCGTGTTTTGCCTTGGTTCCCGGTATTCCATCGTGGAAAGCCGCACCTTTGCCAAAACAAAACCCGACTGCCGCTATGCCACCCAATCGGGGCCGATGCTGGTGATCAACGGTCGCCTGCATCCGCGCTTTATCCGCGACAGTGACAGCACCTATATCCGAAACGGCGTCGGCGTTTCCGCCGATGGGGATCGCGCCGTCTTTGCCATTTCGAACCAGCCCGTCAACTTTCACCGGTTCGCAAGGTTCTTTCGCGACGCCCTCGGGTTGCCGAATGCCTTGTATTTCGATGGCAAGGTTTCGCGGCTGTATGCGCCATCGCTTGGCCGCAGCGATCTGGGTTTTTCCATGGGTCCGATCGTCGGGGCCGTTGTTCCACGAGGGTAAAATGGCACGCACAAAAAAAGGTCGTCAGGTCAACGGTTGGGTGATCATCGACAAACCGGCCGGCATCGGCTCCACCACCGTGGTGAACAAGGTCAAATGGGCGTTTCAGGCCCAAAAGGCGGGTCATTCCGGCACGCTTGACCCCGATGCCACCGGCGTTTTGGCCGTCGCTTTGGGAGAGGCGACCAAGACCGTTCCCTATGTCGCCGATGCCATGAAATGCTATCGCTTCCGTGTGACCTTTGGGGCATCGACCAGCACGGATGATGCAAGTGGAGAGGTCCTTGCCCGCTCGGACCTGCGCCCCACAGACAGCGCGATCCACACGGCCCTGTCGGCCTTTCGCGGCCAGATCGAACAGATCCCGCCGCAGGTTTCGGCGGTCAGGGTGGATGGCGAGCGCGCCTATGATCTGGCGCGGGAGGGGGTTCAGATGGATCTGGCGGCCCGCCCCCTGTGGGTAGACCGGCTCGAGGTTCTGGACCGCCCCGATGCAGATCACGTTGATCTGGAAATGGTCTGCGGCAAGGGCGGCTATGTGCGGTCGATTGCGCGCGATCTGGGGCAGGCTCTGGGGTGCCTTGGCCATGTCGAATGGCTGCGCCGGGAATGGAGTGGCCCGTTTCACGCGGAAACGGCCGTCACTTTGGACCAGATCGACGCGTTGGCCCGCACGCCCGAAATCGACCAGTTTTTGCAGCCGCTGGAAATGGCGCTGCGCGACCTGCCAGAGGCTTTCGTGCCGCCGGAAAGCGTGGCGCGCCTGCGCAATGGAAACCCGGCGCTGGTCATCGCTTCGGGTCTGGAATGGGGCACGGAAACCTGGGCCAGCCTTGAGGGCAAAGCCCTCGCCGTCGGGCATTACCAAGGGGGAGAGCTGCATCCCTCCCGCGTGTTCAACCAATAGGTCGGGGCATGATCCGTCGGGTTCATGTGGGCAACGGCCAAACGTCCGAGGCCCTCTATTCCCCCTGCGG
This sequence comes from Paracoccaceae bacterium, assembly GCA_023263735.1. Lineage (GTDB taxonomy): Bacteria > Pseudomonadota > Alphaproteobacteria > Rhodobacterales > Rhodobacteraceae > Pseudotabrizicola. Next base: position 13,100 of record JALQUQ010000035.1, read on the forward strand.
TGCCTATCGATATGCGCTGACGCGCGCCTGGGATGACCGGGGCCCGCGTTTGCTGTATCTGTTGCTCAACCCCTCGACCGCCACCGAGGCGCAGAATGACCCAACGATCAGCCGGTGCCAGAAACGGGCTAACCTTTTGGGATACGGGTCTTTTCGGGTGGTCAACCTGTTTGCCTTTCGCGCCACCGACCCTGCCGACCTCAAGCAAGCGTCCGACCCGACAGGTCCGCAAAACCGGGTGGCCTTGCGGGAAAGCACTTTGGACTGGCGCCCCGAATTGGTCATCTGCGGGTGGGGCGTGCATGGCAGCCACCTTGGACAATCGGCCCAGGTGCGCCACCTTTTGCAGGATTGGGGCATTCCCCTGTGGCATCTGGGGCTGACCCAATCGGGAGAGCCGCGACATC
>JALQUQ010000360.1 GCA_023263735.1 Paracoccaceae bacterium
GCCTGTCCGGTCGCGGAGGCTGGCCGACCCGGCCATCCTTCGCACCGGCCCATCGCCAGCCCCCGGTCCCGCAGCCGCACGCTGCCCCCTGTAGCCATGAAGGCGCACCGACACTCCGGCAGGCTGTCCCTTCTTCCTTCACCCGAACATCATCCTCGTCGTGTTGAACAGGTCTGCCCCGGTCCCGCCTGATCCGGTCCGGGGAGACGTTCTGCCCGGACCGGATAGGGGCGGTTTGCCATGCAGGACACGGCAATTGTCACCCGGCCCTCCTGGACAAGGTCCCGGAAACCGCTAGCCTGGCAGGACTTTCCCGGAGGCCCCGTGCCGACCCATGCCCTGATTGCCCGATCTGTCGCGCGCCCGGTCCGCTGGCCGCGCCGCGGCATGTGGCGGCCTGGGCTGATCTGACGGCAGCCGAGCAGTTCACACTGCTGGCCCGGCTGGGTGAGGCGCTGACCGCCGGGGCGGCGGGGTTCACGGTGGCCACGGACCACGGGCATTTCCACCTGCGCTCTGGCGGCGCGCAGGCCCTTCGCCTGACCACCGGGGCGACCGATCCCCTTCTGCCGCTGATTGCGCAAGGGATTGATGGCGCCGACAGCGTCGATCTGGCCGTGGCCTTCGCGATGGACTCGGGCGTGCAGCTGATCGCCCCGTGGGTACGGGACCCCCAACTTCGACAGCTAAACGTGTAAGTGATTGATATTGTTGTGGCTGGATTGCCACTTTTGCCACAACATGGTCTTTTCAGGCGGGTGTTTTCAGGCTCAAGGCTTCGAAGAGGTCGAGTTGTTCCGGTTGCTGACGAGTGAGGGTGGTCTTGGTTGTCGGGCCAATGCGGGCGACGTGCTGCTGAATGCGCTCAAGCAGATCGAGCGCGGTGCGCGGGCTTGCGCTGTGGCCTTTCGCCTTCAGGCGCATGCGCATGACGCGGTAGAGGACGAGGGCCAGGAAGCAGATCATGGCGTGAGCACGGATACGGTCGGGAAGCCGGTGATGGACCGGCGCGATCTCGATGTCGGATTTCAGGACGCGGAAGCCGCGCTCAATGTCCGCCAAGCCCTTGTAGCGCGCGACGGCCTCAGCGGAAGAGAGGTCGGGGGCATTGGTGATCAGCGCGAGCTTGCCGTCGAAGAGCTCGGCCTCGGCGATGGCATCTTGATCGATCGACCAGCTGAACCGATCCGCGTTCAGATCAGCCTTGAGGAAGCGCGTGAGCTCAGCTTCCGCGACGGCGCGGGTAAAGCGGCTATAGGCACCTCGGTCGGAGGCGCGGCGGCCCTTGGCGGTTTTCCCTGCATCCTGGGCGTCGAGCTTGCCGACCATCTTCTCGGCCATGGTGTCGAGCTCGGCGATGCGGGTGCGACGCCGATCGCTTTGTTCAGCGGCACGCAGCGGGTCATGGGCGACGATCAAGCGATGACCTGCAAAGCGATCCTCGGTCAGGCCGTTCTCGTCGAAGGCCATATCCCTGAAGGTCTCGACCAGATCACTGTAACGGCGTGCCGGGACCGCGAGGATAAACTCCAAGGTTCGCCCACCCTGTTCAGCCAGAGATGTCAGGGCGTCGATGTTGTCGAGGCTCAGCAGGCCACGGTCAGCCACCAGAATGACGCGCTCGATTGGGAAGCGCTGCAGGACGGTGGCGAGCATGGCCTGCAGCGTCTTGGTTTCGGCTACGTTGCCCGGATGCACGGTGTGCATGAGCGGCAGGCCCTCGGCGGTCTGCACGACGCCAAGCACGAACTGGCGGGCGATGCCGCCAGTCTCTTTGTTCATGCCATAGGCGCGGATGTCGTCGTCGACCTCGCCTTCGCCATGGATGCGCACGGTGGTCAGGTCGTAGAAGACCACGGTCAGATCGCGATCGATCAAGGGTCGGATCTGACGGGCCAGCTCAGCCTCGACGTGATCGACATTGTCCATAACGGCGTCCATCGCACGCAGGAGGTGGTGATGCACGACCTTGGCGGGCATGTCGGGCATGGCCACGGTGTCCAGCCAGCGCAGGCAGCCCAGCTTGCTCGTAGGGTCGCACAAGCGGTTGAAGACCATCGCCCGCACGAGGGCATCTGCCTCGATCTTGCGCCGGCCGGACCGCATTGCGCGACCGAGCGCACGGTCGAAGCCCAGATCCTTCCAAAGTTCGTGCAGAGCAAAAACGTTGCCATAGGCCTTGGAGCTTTCGATCTCGACAGGAAACGACGTATTATCGCTGCGCCCGATGGCCCGGTTCAAACCGTTGATCAGGGGGTCGAGCTTGGCGGGGTTCAGATCTTCGAGGCGGCCGAGGTTGGCGACGACCCGATGGCGGACCTTGCCCTCGTCGTTGCGATAGCCCTCGACCAGTTGCAGATACTGGCGCCCACCGGATCTCGTGATCTTCGTATACATGTCACAACGATATGAGCTAACGAAGCAAGCTTCAATGAGTAATTTCATCACGGCGTGCCACAACATAAATTTCGCCAAAACCCACCCGCCGATACACCTAAAGCCCTTATTTCATTGAACTCAGCATCACCAGGCAGGGCTCAAATCACGCGCCAAGTGTCGAAGTTGGGGGGACCTGCTCGACCGGGGCGGGCGGCTCCGGTGGCGGCGGACGACAACGCTCTAGCTGTCGAAGTTGGGGAGCACGCAAACGAGATGGGCACATCGGAATTGCATCGAACCAGCATCAGGTTGACGGCCACCGCGCCGACCACGGACCGAAGAATGCACCCGGGGGCATCTCTAACGAAAGCGCGCCCGCAGGGGGTGGTAGAGAACAGATCAGCTCAACCCAACCGCTTAACAGCGGCCACATCAATGTGGCCAAAAGGGCTCGACCCGGGAGACCCCGTTACCGAAGGTCCTGACCTAACTTTCGGGCTTTATCACCGCTTTCAGGTCTTGCTCGATGATGTCAGAAAAGTGCTTCCACATACTTGCTCGGAAGCTTAAAAGTTCCTGGCGCAGCCTATGTTCTTCATTTGAGTGTCTAATTGCATTAAAGAATCCATTTGGATTTCGAGTGTTTTTCTCTTGAAAGTTTAGCTTTTCTTTTTGAAAGCTCACGTACACCTCAAAGGATGCCTCATAGAGCAGTTCAAGAAAAGAAAAACGCTCTGATAACCCGTGCCGGCCAGATGGCGTAATGGTGTATCCA
>JALQUQ010000361.1 GCA_023263735.1 Paracoccaceae bacterium
CACTGGCAAGCCGGTAAGGCGGCGCACCGCATCGCGCGCCGCGGTTTCATGCACCGGGTTGCGGGTGGCAAAATGCCCGGCAATCGCAAAGGCAGACACTTCGTTTTTCAGCTCTTTGGCCAGTCGTTCGACCGCCGTCATATCAAGCGCCGTGGCAGCACTGCCATCGGCGTTATGCCCGCCATCGATGAAATGGACCGGGTCCTGGCCAATGGCCCGGGCGAGGTCGGCGCGGTCAAGTGCCGACCTGTCAAAACCGATCATAAACAGCCCAACCCGGCCGCCAACGCCTTCGACAACGGCGTTGGTGGCCAATGTGGTCGACAGGGTGACAAGGCCGATATCCGCCGCGGTGCCAGCAAAATTGTCAAGAAGGGCGGTGATGGCCACGCCCCGATGCACCAGACCTTCGTCGGCAATCACGAGGGAGGATGCCGCCCCCTCGCACCGCGCAAAGTACATCTGCGCCAAGGTTTCGAGATTCCACAGGACCAGCCCTTCGACCGAAGGGTCGGTGCGGTACAGATGGTCCATCAGTGCCGGGTATTTCTGCGCGATGGCGAAAAAGCCAAACAAAGATTGCCGGTTGGGTTTGCGCGTCAGGAACCGGTGTTTGTGTTGTACCCCGGCGGCCCCGGCGGCGGAGGCAAGTCGCAGACTTTGGCACGGAATGCCGCGCGCCGCCAATCTGCGCCCCACCTCACCAAAGAGTGTGGTCTTGCCCGCGCCGGGTAATCCAATGAATTCAACGATCATTGGAGGCTCCTAGTTGGGAAGGCGTTCGCAGAGAATGTGGTGAATGCGGTTGCCGTCTTCTCCGGTCGCGACCAGGCGACGCTCGATCGGGCGGAATCCATGGGCCATCAAAAGGTCGTCGACCATCTGGCGCGACATGCGGCCTGCCATGGTTTCATCGTCATTGGGCATTTCCCCGCCCTCGGCGGCCTCGCCCAACTGGATGATGGCCCAACGCCGGGTAACGCGCGCCATTTCCTTTAACATCTGTTTGGCCGGACCAAAGGTCACGATATCCCGCAGAAATCGGGTCGAGACCAACAGGTCAAAGGCCCCGTCGGGATAGCGCAATTTTGCCGCATCACCAATGCAGACAAAGCAATCATAGAACGCTTCGTCCCCCAAGGCCTTGCGCGCGGCATCGACCATGTGACCCGAGGCATCAAGGCCAGAGATCTGATAATCCCGCTCGCGGTAATAGGGCACAAAGCGGCCGGTGCCAAAGGGCACGTCCAGAACGCTGATCCCCTTGGGAAGGGTGTCAAGCAGGGTTTGCATCTCCTGCTGTTCGACATGCCACCACGGCTGTTTTTTGCGCTTGCGCTCGTAGTGTTCGGCGCGCCGATCTTAAAAGGTGTTCCCTTTGGGGGCCAATTTTTCCATTTGTCCGCTCGATCTTTTTTTGTTGGCAGTGCCTGCTGCATGCGGATTTTTCCGCGATTGATTTCAGATTGCCCAATCGGGTCGTGAAATCAAAGCATTATTCAGATTGCGAAACCGGATTAGGAAAATGACTGATTCGTTTTTGCAACAACCCCATGTTGCATCGAAACAGAAGCCCCGCCTCTTGGAGGCGTGTGATGACATCGGGGCTGGCCTGACAGATTTCGGTGTAAAAGGCCCGCAGGCCCGCCTCTCCCTGATCCTCAAGCAAGCCTTGAAACAGGTCATGCAGGGGAACACCGCCCCGCCCCGCCGGGATTGGTGGTTTCAATTCCGACCGATACGACCCTTTTGACAGGCGATAATCGAACCGGGCGCGCCATTGGTCCCAGCTTTCGGCATGCAGATGCAGCAAACGCACGCTGTCCAGTTCGACCGGGTTCGGGTTTTCGATGTCGTCCAGATAGGCATTGTGGATTTTCATCACCATGCCCAGCCCCATACGGATAAAGACCTTGCCCTGCACATGGCTGAGGAAGCCGCTGTTCAGGTATTGACCAAACTGCGGAAACACCTTTGCCGACAGCGCGTGCCATGTGTCACGATCCGGGCAAAGGCATTTGAAACACGTGTCGTCGGTGGGGTGGGCGGGGTCTTGGGCCAAAGCCTCGGCGGGGCGCACACGGGCGGTTTTGACATCATGATCCAGCGCCCCCAGCGTTTCCCCCAGATCGGCAGCGGGCCACAGCAATTCGTCAATATCGATATGGGCCAGCCAATCCACCTCTTGGCGGCGGTTGCAGGCGTGGCGGACATTGGTCGATTGGCGCACCTGATGTTTTTCGGGACGGCGCCCACGCTTGGCCCACCACGCGGCATCGGTTTCAAAGACCCGCATCCGGGGGTGGCGCGACAGGATTTCCGCGGCCTTGGCGTCCCCATCATCCAGATAAAGATAGATGCGATGCGCGCCGATCGACAGATGATGGGCGCAGAAATTCAGGATGTCGTCCAGCGGTGCCTTGGCCGTGGTAACGACGCCCCAGGTTGGCGAGCGGTTCTGGGTCATGGCGGGCAGAATGGCCAACCCGCCATGGTTTCGCAATTGAAATACGCAGATCGCCGCGCGGGTTAGACCATCATTTCCTTGGTCGCGGTCAGGCGCACCTCGGGGTAGTCGCGCACGACCCGGTCGATATCCCATTGCAGGCGCGTCAGGAACACCGTGTCGCCGTCGTGATCGGTGGCGATATGCTGTTTGTTGACGTTGATCAGCTTTTCCATCTCGACCTTGTTGCCCTGAACCCAGCGGGCCGAGACGAATTGCGACGGTTCAAAGCGGACGGGGATGCCGTATTCAATCTCGATCCGGCTGGCCAGCACTTCGAATTGCAGGGCACCCACGACGCCGACGATAAAGCCAGACCCGATCATCGGTTTGAACACCTTGGCCGCGCCTTCTTCGGCGAATTGCATCAGGGCCTTTTCCAGATGCTTGGCCTTCATCGGGTCGGTCGCCCGGACCGATTGCAAGAGTTCGGGCGCAAACGACGGGATGCCGGTAAAGCGGAGCGTTTCCCCCTCGGTCAGCGCATCGCCAATCCGCAATTGGCCGTGGTTTGGAATGCCGATGATATCGCCTGCCCAGGCCTCCTCGACAAATGGGAGTTCCAATTGGCGGGCTTGCAGCGGGGTTGTGTTTCCCGTTGATGTCTGAGGCTGGGAACTGGCGTTTGGC
>JALQUQ010000362.1 GCA_023263735.1 Paracoccaceae bacterium
GCCGTCTGAAACCTGCCCCCAACAGGCTGGCACAGCCGGCCCATAGCCCCCGCCCGACCGCTCAGGCGCGGTCGGCCAGATCCAGCCATTCCATCTCGGCGGCCTCAAGCGCGGTTTGGCGTTCGGTCATCGCCTCGGTCGCCTTGCGGAATTTGACCGGCTCCTTGGTAAACAGCTCCGGATCGGCCATGAAATCGGTCAACTTGGCGATCTCGGCCTCAAGCCGGGCGATGATGGCGGGCAAGTCGTCCAGCCGCTTTTTCTCGGTAAAGCTCAGGCCCTTTTTCTCGGCCTTGGGCTTTTCCACCACCGGGGCGGGTGCCGATTTGGCGGCGGGTTTTGTCACCTCGGCCACCTTGGCGGGGCGTTGGGCCGCGTAATCCGACCAGCCACCCGGATAGACGGTCGCCCGACCCTGCCCCTCCATCGCGATGGTCGCGGTGGCGATGCGGTCAATGAAATCGCGGTCGTGGCTGACCAAAAGCACGGTGCCATCGAATTCGCCAAGGATATCCTGCAACAGATCCAGCGTTTCGACATCAAGATCGTTGGTCGGTTCGTCCAACACCAAAAGGTTCGAGGTGCGGGCCATCAGCTTGGCCAGCAACAGCCGCGCCTTTTCCCCACCCGACAGCGATTTGACCGGCGCGCGGGCCTGACTTTCGTCAAAGAGAAAATCCTTGAGATAGCCCACAACATGGCGCGGCATCCCCCGCACCAACACCTGGTCCGACGCCCCAGACACCGCCATCGCCGGATCACCGGTCAGATTTTCCCAAAGGCTCGCCTCGGGATCAAGTTGCGCGCGGGTCTGATCAAAGACCGCGATTTCCAGATTGGTGCCCAGATCGATGGTGCCGGTGTCGGGCGGCTCTTGCCCCAAAAGCATCTTGAGAACCGTGGTCTTGCCAACGCCGTTCGGGCCCACAAAGGCCACCCGATCCCCGCGCAGAACGCGCAGGTCGAAATTGCGCACGATCACCTTGTCGCCAAAGGATTTGCTGACGCCCTTCGCCTCGATCACGCGTTTGCCGCTGACGGGGCCGGATTCCAGCTCCAAGGCGGCGGTGCCTTGGCGACGGATTTGCGCGGCACGATCGGCCCGCATCGCCTGAAGCGCGCGGACCCGGCCCATGTTGCGCTTGCGCCGGGCGGAAATGCCTTCGACCGCCCATTTCGCCTCGGCCTTGATCTTGCGATCCAGCTTGTGGCGGGCCTCGTCCTCTTCGGCCCAGATGGTTTCGCGCCAGTCTTCAAAGCCCTCAAACCCGGATTCGCGCCGCCGCACCTCGCCCCGGTCGATCCAGAGCGTGGCCTTGGTCAGGGCGCGCAAGAACGCCCGGTCGTGGCTGATCAGCACATAGGCCGCGCGGGTGGTGGAGAGTTCGTTTTCCAGCCATTCGATGGCTTCGATATCCAGATGGTTGGTCGGTTCGTCCAACAGCATCAATTCGGGCGCTTCGGCCAAAAGCTTGGCCAAGGCCGCCCGCCGCCGTTCCCCGCCCGAAGCGGTTTCGACCGGCGTTTCGGGGTTGAACTTCAACCCTTCGGCCACCACCGCAACCTTGTAGCTTTCGCTTTCGTCCAAGCCACTGGCCGCAAAATCGCCCAAGGTGGCAAAGCCCGAAAGGTCGGGGTCTTGTTCCATATAGCCCACGGTCGTGCCGGGGGGCACCACGCGCAGGCCTTTGTCGGCCTCGACCAAACCGGCCATGACCTTCATCAGGGTGGATTTGCCCGACCCGTTGCGCCCAACAAGGGCGACCCGATCACCCTGTTGGACAACCAACGACAGCCCGTCAAACACCGGGTTGCCGCCAAAGGTCAGCGAGATATCGGAAAGCTGTAAAAGAGGTGCGCGTGCCATGGGTGTCAGCTATGCGGGTGCCGTTCTGCCGTCAAGGCTGCTTTGGGGGCTTTGCCGCAAATGTCCCCAGCTCTTCGATCCGATAGCCGTTGGGATAACTCGGCCGCTTGACCTGCGTGATCCGGTGCGGATGGCGGCGGCGCGGCAGGATCCGCAGGACAGCGGCCCGCAAACGCAACACCGCCGGCACCAGCCGTTGCAAGACACGTGGCGCGGGGGCAAACCCCATCGCCTGCAGCAAGGGCGGGTCCATCAGCGCCCGCGCAAAGGGGCGGCCCAAGGGAAACAGAAACCGCGGCATGTAAAAGCCCAGCAAGAGATCAAGGGTCGCGGTGCCGATCACGGCATTGCTGTCGGCCTTTTGAAAATGGGCCGCCTCATAATCACGGTTGAACCGCTCAAGCGTTTCGGGCCTGTCGGGCAGATCGGTCATGCCCATGCGCTGGCCGATGTCGCGATAATAATAAAACATCGCCAGACGTTCCTGATCGGTCAACGGGCGCCAGCCAAACCGGTCGATCCAGCGCTGCGGCTCGAACACAAAGGTTGAAAGCACGTAAAGGAAATCGTCATTCGCAATGCGAAAGCGGCCGTGCATGGCATTCATCCGCTCCAGCGCGGCCTTGCCCCGCGGATGATCGGCCCCGTTTTCCAAAATCTCCGACAGGATCAGTTCGGTATCGTCATAGCGTTTGCGGGTGCGGGTCTGAAACTCGCCCGTCTTGACCAACAGCCCCGACACCGCAGGCAGCGCATAGGTGCGAAACAGCGCAAATTCCAGCGACCGTTCGATGTCCCAAGGAAAATCCCACGCGGTCAGCGCCAGCAGGATATCACGCGCCCGTTCCTTTGGGTCAAGCCCCGTGGTCAAGGGGCGCAGTCGGGGCAAGTCCAAGGGCAAAGGATCGTCCGGCATGATCGGTCAGGACAATCGCGGCGGCTTGTTCGGGTCCATCCCCGGCGCGGCGGGTGTGGCGATCTGCGGCTGGTCTGGCACGGGCAGATCAAACCGCAGGGCAACCTTGGCCATCGCCTGTTCGGCCACCTCTCCCGCCCGGAAAAAGACCACATCCATTTCGGCGGCATCCAGCCCGGAAAAGACCAACGCTTCATGGGCCGCGCGGGCCAAGGCGGGCTCGGACCCCGGTTCGGCATTCACGAAAGCCAACAGATGCCCCCGCCGTCCGCCCGTCCATTCCACCGCCGAAATCAGCGCATAACCAGCAAGCCCCGCAG
>JALQUQ010000363.1 GCA_023263735.1 Paracoccaceae bacterium
GTCTGCAGCCTCTTACCTGGGGCTGTTCACTTTCCTGGCAACGTCCTCGTTCGTGTTCACACGCAGCATGGGCATGAGCCGCACCGCCTATGGCCTGTTGATGTTCACCATGTCGGCGTCCTACATTGCAGGCACCTTCTGGTGCCGCTGGATGTTGCGTCGAACCAGTGTGCACCGCACAGTGGCGGTGGCGGGTGTCTTCACCTTGACTGGCTCGGTCGCTCTGGCAGTGCTGGCGCATTGGGGGCATGACCAAACCTGGTATGGCCCTTGGGCGGTGATCCTGCCTTTCTACATTTTCATGATCGGACACGGCGTCCACCAGCCTTGTGGCCAAAGCGGCGCGGTCGGCCCCTTCCCCCAGCGTGCAGGGACAGCGTCCGCGCTCAATGGCTTTTTGATGATGCTGGGCGCCTTCTTCATGGGCGGCTGGATAGGCCAGCACCTCGATCAGCCTGTGCTGGCCCTGGCCGATGGCGTGCTGCTCTGGGGCAGCTGCATCACCGCGATTGCCTGGACAGCAGTGCAACGCCACGGTCGCCCCCAAACTGTTGCATGCACCGCCAACTGACATGCAGCCCAGACCCATCGATGCGATGGCCCTGGTGGGCCCCACAGCCAGTGGCAAAACCGCCGCTGCCCTAGCCTTGGCTCAGGCGCTTGAAGCACATGGCGGCGCAGAAATCATCAGCATGGATTCGGCACTGGTCTACCGTGGCATGGACATTGGCACCGCCAAACCCACCCGAGAAGAGTTGGCCCAAGTGCCTCACCACTTGATCGACATCATTGACCCCTTGCAAAGCTACAGCGCCGCCGACTTTGTGCGAGACGCTACGCAGTTGATGGCCGACATCCGCATACGCGGCAAAACCCCGCTGATTGTGGGCGGCACCATGTTCCTGATGTGGCTGGGTGAACAGATCACCGCGCGCGGCATCGGCAACGGCACCTCTCTGATCATTTTCGTGGGGATCGTGGCCGAGATTCCGAAAGCTCTGGCCAATTTCCTGAGCCAGGGCCGTTCTGGCGCAATTTCGCCGGCGGTGATCATCGGGGTTATCGTGATGATCATTGTGGTGATTGCGTTGGTTGTGTTCATGGAACGCGCGCTGCGAAAGATCCATATTCAGTATCCCCGCCGTCAGGTTGGGATGAAAGTCTATGACGGTGGTTCATCGCACCTGCCCGTCAAGGTTAACCCGGCTGGCGTCATTCCGGCGATCTTTGCATCGTCTTTGCTGCTGTTGCCGACGACCATTGCGACCTTCTCGGGGCAAGGAACCGGCCCGATCCTGTCGACGATCTTGGCCTATTTCGGCCCGGGTCGCCCGCTGTATCTGGCGTTCTTTACCGGGATGATCGTGTTCTTCACGTATTTCTACACCTACAACGTCTCGTTCAAGGTCGATGAAGTGGCTGAGAACCTGAAGAACCAGAATGGCTTTATCCCTGGTATCCGTCCGGGCAAAAAGACCGAAGAGTTTTTGGAATATGTCGTGACCCGCATCATGGTGTTGGGTTCGGCTTATCTGGCGCTGATCTGTCTGTTGCCAGAAATCCTGCGGAGCCAGCTTGCCATTCCGTTCTACTTTGGTGGGACCTCGGTTCTGATCGTGGTTTCGGTCACGATGGATACGATCAATCAGGTTCAGTCGCACCTTTTGGCGCATCAATACGAAGGCCTGATCGAGAAGTCGCAATTGCGCGGCCGCAAGCGGTCGGGCTCCAAAGCTCCCGCAAGGCGGTAAAAACCCATGGCGAATATCATTCTTCTGGGGCCGCCCGCCGCAGGCAAGGGAACGCAGGCCAAGCGGTTGGTTGACAGCCGTGGCATGGTTCAGCTTTCGACGGGCGACATGCTGCGCGAAGCAAAGACCAGCGGCACTGAAATGGGCAAGCGGGTTGCCGCAGTGATGGACCGTGGCGAGTTGGTCACCGATGAGATCGTGATTGGTCTGATCGAGGAAAAGCTGGAGCAGGGCGCTGCTGGCGGGTTTATCTTTGACGGTTTCCCGCGCACCCTGAAACAAGCGGATGCTTTGGCCGATCTGCTGGCAAAAAAGGGCCTGGGCCTTGATGCCGTGATCGAATTGGTTGTGGATGATGCGGCGCTGGTTGGCCGTGTTGCCAAGCGCGCAGAAGAGGCGCGTGCGGCGGGCCAACCGGTTCGCAAAGACGATACTCCCGAGGTGCTGGAGGAGCGCCTGCGCGCCTATTACAAGAATACCGCCGCTTTGGTTGGGTACTACTGGGCCAAGAAGGACCTGCGTCAGATTGACGGCATGGCCGATATGGACACGGTCAGCGCAGCCATTGCGAATATTCTTGACAAAGCCTGAAATTCGTTTCGCCGCCCTTGACGGGCGGCGGAATTCCCCATAAAGCACGGCGTCCCGGCGCGGAATCGCATGCCGGGGTACTGCTTTTGCAGATTCGTATTCGAGGGGTTTTCTCCTCGGGTTGTGAAAAAAGGTTCTGGCACCACGGAACCGCAACAATGAAAAGGATAAGCGCGTGGCACGTATTGCTGGCGTAAACATTCCCACCCAGAAGCGAGTTCCAATCGCGCTTCAGTACATCCATGGCATCGGCCCGCAGAACGCTGAAACGATCTGCGAAGCTCTGAACATCGATCGCGCACGCCGCGTGAACGAATTGTCGGACGCCGAAGTGCTGTCGATCCGTGAATTCATCGACGCAAACTTCACCGTCGAAGGCGACCTGCGCCGTGAAGTTTCGATGAACATCAAGCGTCTGATGGACCTTGGCTGCTACCGTGGCCTGCGTCACCGCAAGAACCTGCCGGTTCGCGGTCAGCGTACCCATACCAACGCCCGTACCCGCAAGGGCCCGGCCAAGCCGATCGCCGGCAAGAAGAAGTAAGGGGAGCGTTCAGATATGGCACGTGATACCAAGAACGTCCGCACCAAGCGGAAAGAGCGCAAGAACATCGCCGCTGGCGTTGCTCATGTGAACTCGTCCTTCAACAACACCAAGATCTTGATCTCGGATGTGCAGGGCAATGCGATCTCGTGGTCGTCGGCTGGCACCATGGGCTTCAAGGGTTCGCGCAAATCGACCCCTTATGCTGCTC
>JALQUQ010000364.1 GCA_023263735.1 Paracoccaceae bacterium
AGAACCCCCGCCAGCATCGCCGCGGCAAACAGCGAGGCCCACATGATCAAGGGCTCGCCAAACTGCGATCCGATCAGCATCCTCGCCCCCAGCCCCTCGATCGCGCCGGTCGGCAATTCGCCCACGATGGTGCCGATCAGTGCCGCCGCCACCGCCACCTTGAGCGAGGCAAAGAAATACGGCAGCGACGCCGGCAGCCGCAGTTTCCAGAACGTCTGCCCTTCGCTCGCGCCATAGGTCTTCAACAGGTCAAGCTGCATCTGATCGGGGCTGCGCAATCCCTTGACCATGCTGACCAGCACCGGGAAAAACGACAGATAGGCCGAAATGATCGCCTTCGGCACCTCGCGGCTGTCAATCCCGATCTGGTTCGACAGCGTCAGGATCATCGGGGCCAAGGCCACAATCGGAATGGTCTGGCTGATGATCGCCCAAGGCATGATCGACATATCCATCACCCGAAACCGCACGATGGACACCGCCAGCCCGATCCCCAGCACGATGCCCAGCCCAAAGCCCATCATCGTGCCGCGAAAGGTCACCAACCCATGATAGACCAGACTGCGCTTTGAGGTGATCTTTTGCCCGGCGAGGCCCTTCCAGACCTCGGCCCCCACCTGATGCGGCGGCGGCAACAGCGGGCGGGCCTGATCCATCGTCTTGGGGATCACCTCGGCCCAAGTGGCAGGCGTCCCCGCCCGCGCCGCCTGATCAAATTCCCACGTGGCATTCATCCAGATGCTGGCGGCATACCAAACCGCAATCAGGGCGGCCAAGACGGTCAGAACCGGAAAAACCTTGGTCATGGCCCCCCTCCGACCCGGAATGTCGGGTTCAGCGCGATGCCATCGTTGATCACCTCATCGCGCACCTGCGCAATCAGGGCCCAGGTCCCCTGTGCCGCCGTTTTGCCCATCGTGAATTCATAGCGATAGCTCAGCGGCTGAAACGTTTCCGCCCCCTCCGAAAGCTTGCCGGAATAGCAGGGAACCGCGCTTACCTCTTTGCCCTTTTGCTCGCCGTCCGGATTGTAAAAGAAATGCCCGCAGCTCAGCCGAATGTCGCGGTCCGCCGCGCCGGGTTGCACATAGAAATCCAGCGACAGCGCCAGTTTTTGCCCCGTGGCCACGTCGAACACCACCTCATCGGTTGCCGCGTCAACGATCCGTGCGCGGATCGAAAGCTCTTCGTTGATCTTGGTCCATTCCTCGGGCACCGGCTCGGCATCGCCCAGGCCATAAGCCTCCACCAAGGTCTCTGCCGCCGCCATCAAAGGGGTCAGCCCAAGCAGGGCGACACAGAGAAAAGCGCGCCTCATTTCGCCACCCCCTGCGGCCAGGCGATCAACATCACCGCCACCACGGCCAGACCGATCCCCGCCCATTGCTGCACCGCCAATCTCTCGCCAAAGACCACCACCGCCAAAAGCGTGATCGCCACCATCTGAAACACCACCGACAGCGCAATCGCCACGCCCAGACCTTGGCCGCGCATCACCTGCACCATCAGCGTATTGCCCAGACAAAACAGCACCAGCGCCCCGGCCAGCAGACCATAGCCGCCCTGCGTCACATGCAGTTTCAAAACCGAATTCGCCGCCATGAACACGGCGGTCGAGGCCAAGAGCCAAAGCACCGTCACGCCCATTTTGACCTCCTCTTTTTGTCTGTACGGGGGGTGTACAGGGGGGGCACGGGGGCTGCACGCCGGGTGACAGGCTGCTCAATCATCCACATGCCCCGCCCGCAACCCTTCCCGCACCCGGTGGGCAATTTCAATGAATTCCGGCGAATCGCGAATTTCCAGCGGACGTTCGCGCGGCAACGGGCTTTCGATCACATCGGTGATCCGCCCCGGCCGTGGGCTCATCACCACGATCTTGGTCGAAAGATAAACCGCCTCGGGAATCGAATGGGTGACAAAGCCGATGGTTTTTTCCGTTCTGGACCAAAGCTTTAGAACCTCTTCATTCAGCCGGTCGCGCACGATTTCATCCAGCGCGCCAAAGGGTTCGTCCATCAAAAGGATATCGGCATCAAAGGCCAAGGCCCGCGCAATGCTGGCCCGCTGCTGCATCCCCCCCGAAAGCTGCCACGGATATTTCTTGCCAAAGCCCGAAAGCTCCACCAGATCCAGCACCCGCTCCACCCGCTGATCCTGATCCGCCTTGGAAAATCCCATGATTTCAAGGGGAAGCTTGATATTCCCCGCAATCGTGCGCCACGGATAAAGCCCCGCCGCCTGAAAAACATAACCATAAGCCCGGCGTTTTCGCGCCTCATCCGGGGTCATGCCATTCACCGTCAGCGTGCCCCCGGTCGGATGCTCCAAAGCCGCGATGCAGCGCAGAAAAGTCGTTTTACCACAACCACTTGGCCCGATAAACGAAACAAAGTCCCCCTTGTCGATGGTCAGGTTCACATCCTTCAACGCATGCACCGGCCCATCCGCCGTCGCAAAGGTCAGGTTCAGCCCCTTCGCCTCGATCACCGGTCGGGCCTCCTGTCGCGTGTCTTTCATCACGAGTCTCTTTTTACATTATTTATCATTGCGTTACAGAAAAAAGCTCACGCGAAACATCAACAAGGGCCGGGGCGAAATCCGAAAAAAGACCCGCAAATCGTCACGCGGCCGTTACGATCTCCTGCCAGATTATAGCCGCAGGACAAAGGGGCCCCAATCCTTGTTCCCCCTTTACCAACGACGTCTTTCTCGCAAGAGATCATCCTTTTTTATCAGACCTTTACGCCCCTCTGGCCTGCAACTTTACCCTCACACCCCCGTCGCCGGGATGCCCGTCCGCACCACAGGCCGCGGCGCGGTGATGTCTTTCCACTGGCTCAACGCCCGGTTCACCGCCGGCCGCGCCTCGCGCCCGACAAACTGGCCATGACCCGCCTCGGTCTTGACCGCCCCATCATCAACCACAACCTTGCCGCGCGACAGCACAAACCGGGGCAGCCCCTTGACCCTGTGCCCCTCGAACACATTGTAATCAATGGCAGATTGCTGCGTGCGGGCAGAGATGGTCTTTTTGACCTCAGGATCCCACACCACAATATCCGCATCGGCCCCCACCAGAATGGCTCCCTTCT
>JALQUQ010000365.1:0-1718 GCA_023263735.1 Paracoccaceae bacterium
GCCAGGGAGACGGGGACCATATGGGCAGGCGAGAGGGGCTGGGGCGGCACGCGGGCGTTGTGGGGGCTTTCGCCTATTCGGGGGCGAATTTCGCACTGGCCTTTGCGCTGCAGGGCGCGGTGCCCAAGGCCGCCTTTGGCAGCTATGCCTTTGCGCTGGTTCTGGTGCAATTCGGGCTGTCGGTGTCGAATGCGCTTTTTGCCGCCCCGCTGGCGGTGGTCTGGACCCCAGAGGCCAGAGCCAGCCTGATCGGCAGCTTTTTTCGCGCAACTCTGGGGTTGGTGGCTTTGGGCGCGGGGCTTTTGGGGCTGGGGCTGGCGGCGATGGGCCTGCCGCCGGGGGAAACCCTTCTGTTCATGGCGCTGGCGGCGCTCTTGTGGCTGCGCTGGTTTTTTCGCGCCGTCGCCTTGGCCGAGCAGGATTTCACCCGCCCGGCCCGCGCCGATCTGATCTATGGCGCGGGGGTGCTGGCCACGGGGGCGGCGCTGTTCAGCCTGTCTCCGATCCGCGTGGAGGGCGCGCTGTGCGCCATGCTGGCGGGCACGCTGGCCAGCATGGCGGGGTTGGCCCGGGGCAAGATCCGGTGGGGGGCGGCGGCCCCGTTCCGCGCCGCGTTCCGCACCCATGGCGGATGGGCGCTGGTGGGCGTGGTCACGACCGAGCTGACCGCCAATCTTCATGCCTATGTGCTGGCCCTGTGGTTCGGACCGGCGGCCTTTGCCCCGGTGGCGCTGGTGTCGCTGTTTTTCCGCCCCCTGCCCATTCTGATGCAATCGCTGACCCAGATCGAACGCCCGGTGCTGGCGCGCTGCTACCGCGAGGGGGCCATGGCCGATCTGGCGCGGGGGGTCCGGGGCATCACCGGGGTGATGGTGGTCGCGGTGATCGCCAACACCGCGCTGATCGCGGCACTTTTGATCTGGCACGGGCCCGCGTTCGGCAATGGCCAATATGCCGATATGAACCTGTGGCCGATCCTGCTGTTGCTGGCGGCGGCGCAGATGGTGCGGGGCCTGCGCACGGGGCCCAGCACGGCCGCGCAGGGCGGGGGATTGTTCCGCCCGCTTGCCTTTGCCACGATCTGGGCCGCGCCGGTGACATTGATCGGCACGATCGGGGCCGCGCTGGTGGGCTGGCAGATCGTGCCGATGGTGCTGACGGCGGTGCTGGCGGGCGAATTGGTGACCGCGCTTTTGATCCAGCGCACCTATCGCACGATCCAGATGGGGGCCCCGCGATGAGGGTGGCGATGTTTCCCTGCCGGGCAGGCACCCATGACAACCCCTATCTGGCCATTCTGACGGCGGCCTTGGCGCAAGAGGGGGTGCGGTGCCGCCCGCTGCTTTGGCCACGGATGCCCGATGCCCTCCATGTGCATTGGCTGGAGGCGCCGCTTTGGGGGCGGATCGCCGCGCGCCTGCCGCTGCTGGCCGAACTGCGGGTGGGCGTGATCTGGCTGCTGGCGCGGCTTTTGCGGGGGCTGGGCCGCCCGGTGATCTGGACCGCGCATAATCTGGCCCCGCATGATTTTGCCAATGCCCGCCACCGCCGGCTTTATGCCCGGATGCGGGCCGGATTTCTGCCGCTGGTCAGCGATGTGATCTGCATGGGCCACAGCGCCGGGGCCGAGGTGCGCGCGGCCTTTCCCGAACTGGCGGGCGCGCGGTTCCATCTGATCCCCCATCCCGGGTATGGCCCCCATTTCGACGGGATCGCCC
>JALQUQ010000365.1:1728-3091 GCA_023263735.1 Paracoccaceae bacterium
CGAAACCACGCCGCTGATTGCCACTTTTGGCCATGTTAGAGCCTATAAAGGCCTGCCCGCCCTTGTCTTGCAGCTGCGCCAATCGCCGCTTGATTTCCGCTTTGTCATCGCGGGCAAAGGGCCAGAGCCCGAGATGGCGGCGCTGGTCAAAGCCATCGATCAGGACCCGCGCATCCTCTTTGTGCCCCGCCGCATCAGCGATGCCGAAGTGGTGGGGCTGACCCGGCGGGCGGCGCTGGTGCTGTTCAATTTCCAGACCCTGCTGAATTCGGGCAGCGTGCTGGCCAGCCTGTCGCTGGGCCGCCCCGTGCTGGCCCCGGCCTTGGGCATGATGACGGAGCTGCAGGGCCGATTGGGGCCGGATTGGGTGCATCTCTTTCACGGGCCGATCACGGCCGAGCGGGTGGCGGCGGCCCTTGCCATGCCGCCCAAGACCCGCGGGCCCGATCTGCGCGGCTTTGCCCCCGACCAGATCGCCCGCCAGCACGCCGCGATTTACCGCGGGCAGCCCCTGCATCGGGGGGTGCTGCAATGGTCATGACCGCCACCGATGCCCCCGCCGCGCCGGGCCATGCGCGGGGGGTTGACGATCCGCCGTACGGGGGGATGCCCCAAATGATGCCCCGGCTGGTGGCATGGGCGGTGCTGGCGGTGCTGCTGTTGAATGTGGATATGGGGTTTCAGACGCGGGTCGCGATTGAAAGCCTTGCCGATACGGGCGAGGGCAGCCGACTGCGCCAGATCGTCTATCTTGGGGCGATGGTCGGCACCCTTGCCACGCTGATCCGACTGAAATCGACCGAGGCTCTGGCCAATGCCCTGCCCATGGCGCTGGTGGGGCTGTTTCTGTGGGCGAGCCTGACCCTGTGCTGGTCGGCGGTGCCGGGGATCGGGGCGCGGCGGCTGATGCTGACGATCATGACCGCGCTGACCACGCTGGCCCTGACCGCCCTGTTGCCCCCCGCCCAGATGCTGAACGCCCTGCGTCAGGTGGGGGTGGCGCTGGCCATTGCCAGTCTGGCGCTGGTCGTGATCGCGCCGCATCTGGCCATCCACCAGCCCGACGATGCGGAACCCCTGATCGTGGGCGACTGGCGGGGCGTGTTCTATCACAAGAACATCTTTGGCGCGGTGCTGGCCCCCACCGCCCTGCTTCAGTTCCATGCCCTGCACGCCGTTGGCCGCGAGATAGGCGATCAGGCCGATGCCGATGATCGCGGTCGCGGCAAAGGACAGGCGCGCAATGCCCGCGGCGATCGCCGGGTCGAAGATCGCGACGCCTGCGATCAGGGCGAGCCCGAAGATCCAGGCCAGCGCACCGTAGCTGAAATGGTCGTGCCAGCGGTTGAGGTTGAGATAGGCG
>JALQUQ010000366.1 GCA_023263735.1 Paracoccaceae bacterium
GCCAAGACCGGAGTCTGGAACGGTGTTGGACTTTGCCTCCGCACATCTGGCCTCCTTGCGCTCTCATGCCTCCGCGTTTGTCATCCTGCTGATCGGGGGCCTGTTCGGCGCGGCGGCGCGGCCCCTGTTGCGGCGCGTCTGGCATAATCATAAGGACGCGGATGTTTGACCTGCCTCGGCGCCTTTTGCAGGGCCCCCTGAAGAACGGCGACGATCTTGGCCCGCGAAAACGCCGCTGCCGCAAGCTGGCCGGCAATCACGCAATCCAGCCTGTGGAGATCGTCAACGGTCTTGATCTGTGCCTCCAGATCGTGACGAAGCGTGGCATAAAGGGTGTCGTTAGGGGCCTCATCCCCGTCCGGATGTTCCGGCGCGTGGGTCTCGGCCCGTTGAGCCGCGTAGAGATCCGATAACCGCTTTGACGTGTCGAGACAGAGGGTTTCCTTGGACCAAAGGAGCGTTGCGAATGAAACCCCGTCGCTTGGGGAGGGACCCCCGTCGAAAGCCCGGGGTCCGGGAAAGGCGTGCCGATGGGCCGGTTTTCGGGAGGGGTCGGTTCCAAACCGGGTGACGAAATCTTGCGCGATCTCTGCGGCTGCCCGTTTGTCATCGGCATCTGGTGCCGCACGTGCGATCGAAATCACGGCCTGAAACTGGTCCGGCGCCGCTTCGAGAACGACTGCGGGTCTGACCCCGGCGGCGTAGAGCTCGGACAGCGTTCCGCCCTTCAGGTCGTCCAGAATAAGATGGTGAAACTGGGCTGAGAACGGGGTGAGGAAAACCTCTCCGCCATTGGCCTTGAACCGGGCGATTTCCGGCAGTCTCGGTTTCAGCTCGTCCGCGCTAAGCCCGAGGGTGTCGCCTGCCCTGCGGTCCAGAATCTGCCCCAACCGCCGTCCCGTCCGGGGATCCCTGCGTTCGAGGGTGACCCTGTATCGATCCGCCCGCACCGCCTCATGATAGGCCTCGAAGGCTGCGGTCAGAGGGGTTGGTTCTGCGGCATGGATCATGGATATGCCCGGATGCGATGGGGCAGATGCGCGCGCCGGTGAAAAGGGGCCCAAACGCTTTTCCAGTCGCCCCAATGCGGCATGGCGACTGACCGAGGAGGCCTTGACCGCCTCGAGATCATCCACCCAGAGGATCGCGCCCTTCCCCCGGAGAGCATAGCGCAGGTCATCCTTGGCCAAGCGATCGTGGATGTCTTGCCAGGACGCGGCCGTCAGGAAGATATCGCCCACACGGGCCTGCAGCTTTTCAATCTCGGTTGGGCGCTGGTCACGCGCGGCCTGATCCGCCACATGGTCTGGTGGGGCTGGGTTCAGATCGCTCTGCGCCCGTTGCGTTGCCGACCGCACCAGAGAGCCATCCTCGAGCATGGACACCATCGGGGCATTTTCAGATCGCCAGCCCTGCGCGGCCTCGATCAGGGCGGCGGCCTCTGAACCGGCGACCCGCGTAAACCCGCCGTTGATCTGTCGGACGCGCCCATCGTCGCCCGTGCGGTCAAGCACGATATGCAAGTGCCTGTGGTCAGCGCCGGCATGCAAGGCCCAGACATAAAGATGGTCTGCAAAGCCGATATGGCGCAGAAAGATATCGGTCGCTTCTGCGGCCTGCTCGGGGGAGGGGCGCTCCTCGGCAGGCCAGGAAAAGACCACGTAATGGAGGGTGTCTGCGGACCGCACGGCCCCAAAGGACTGGGCCGTCATCTCGAGGATCAGCCCCTCAAGATCGGTACAGAGAAAGGCGGGAGAGAACCCGAAGGCCAAGCAATCCAGATCATGTGCGGGGGCGGCCAGATGTGTCAGAAGGCTCCTGATGCGCCAAGGCTTGTCGTCATTGTTCATGACCGCCTCGATCTGTTTGTGGATCATGATCCAAGCCCGTGGATCGCGCGCTTCACCTCTTCCAGCAGGGGAGACAGCTTTGCGGCCATATCCGGATCGGCATCGGCCTGAAGGTTTCGCAGGGCAAGGCCCAGATGTCGCAGTTCGCGGATGGCTTCATAGTTGGCATGTGGCGGGCTGGGCTGTCCCAGGATGCAGCGCCGACCGTAGTCGCTGATCGTAAGGCCCGCAGCCTTAGCGGCCAGGCGCACCTTCTCGAGGCTTTCTGCCTCAAGTCGGATGTTGATGCGTGCGCTTCTGTCCGACACGAAAGACCC
This sequence comes from Paracoccaceae bacterium, assembly GCA_023263735.1. Lineage (GTDB taxonomy): Bacteria > Pseudomonadota > Alphaproteobacteria > Rhodobacterales > Rhodobacteraceae > Pseudotabrizicola. Next base: position 2,168 of record JALQUQ010000366.1, read on the forward strand.
TTTGCTGAATGCCGGCCCCCCCAGTTTGAAAAACCATCAGGCCCAAGGGAGGAGCGATCTACTCTGACACAAAGATGCCGCTGTTCCCAGAGCCCAGAGCCCAAAGCTTGGGGTGCGCCGGGCAGTCCGTTCAATGCAAGACGCGCGACGGCGTGAGGGCGCAGACCTTGGGCCAGCTCCCCTCGATCGCAAAAAGGAAGCCGGGTTCGCAGTCATGTTGCTTGCGTGCGCGTTCAATCACGTCGGGATTCCTCTCCTCGGTCACCCGAAAGCGAGACGGATTTGCCTCGCACACCTCGGCAAAGGCATCGGCCATGGAACAGTCTCCGATGGCGACCGATTCCAGCCTTTTTGCCATCAGGGTCCACTCATGCCGAGCGGCGGCCGACAGCTGGCGGCTGATCACCGGCCCATTCATGCTCATGTAAAATCCGGCAGCCACGGCGGACAACGTGTCAGACAGCTTCAGGAACGTGGAAATCAGATCGGGGTCACTCTGGATGTTCCAGGCCTCGCCCGCGATCTGCGATGCCACGACCTGGGTGCGCCCATGCAGGACGTCATAGGGCTCCGCCCCCTCGGGCCCCCAGTGGCAGGCGTCGAGCTGCAAGGTGAGGCGCCCGGGTGCCTCTTTCCGGATCCGAAATTCATATTTCAGGTCTTCGCTGACTTCCGTCCACGGTTTGAAACGCTTGCCCTCCTTGCTGGGCTGCTGGTTCCGTTCGGCCATATCCTTCTCCTTTTTTTGGTCAGAAAATAGACCTGTATGAACACCAATGACATTCCCGAGCATCGCAAAAGCATTAATAGAATTATCATTGACAATAAAGAAATTAATATCATTAACTTGATCCCCACTACTCCTAATTAACTCATTTCCCAAATTATTTAAATAATCATTAATC
>JALQUQ010000367.1 GCA_023263735.1 Paracoccaceae bacterium
CGGTCGCTGGAGACCACCGAGGAAGATCTGATGAACACCGTCTTCCCGCATCCGACCCTGTCGGAAATGATGCACGAAGCGGTGCTGGACGCCTATGGTCGCGCCCTGCACATCTGATGTCGGGCCGCTTGCTTGACGGATCAAACTCTCCCCGCCTAGGGTGCTGGCCATGCTAGGCGGGGGCAATCCATGGTCAGTCTGAACCGGGTCATCATGCAGCGATCGTCGCGGCGGATGATCAATGCTCTGCGGCCCGATCGGCTGGATGTGGCTGAAATCTCAGGAAAATGGGGCAGGGGGTTTGGGTTCAGGTCCTATACCGCCTTTCGGTTTCCGCAGCACGACATCTGCCAAGGCCCCTTTGTCGATGCCGAGGGGCAGCCGCTCAGCTTTGATCTGATCTTGGCCAATCAGGTCTGGGAGCATCTGGACCGCCCCTATCGGGCCCTGACCCATGTGCGCCAGATGCTGCGGCCGGGCGGGCATTTCTGGATCGCTGTGCCGTTCTATGTGCCCTTTCACGCGGCCCCCTATGATTGTTCGCGCTGGTCGGCGCGCGGGCTGAAAAACCTGCTGATCGAAGGCGGGTTCGACGAAGACAAGGTTGAAACCTATCAATGGGGCAACCGCAACGCCGCCCGGCGCAATCTGGAAACGCCTTGGCCGCCGGATCATAACCCCGCGACCGACGGGCTAGAGGATGAACCCGATATGCCGATCTGTTCTTGGGGGCTGGCGCGGATATGACCCATCCCTATCGCACCGCTTTTGTGATCGTGTCGCTGTGGCTGGCCGGACTGGGTGCGGCGGCGCAGTTTGGCAAGGTCTCGGCCACTTATCCCCAACTGGTCGCCCATTATGCCGATTACCCCTTTGGCGTGACCTTTCTGGTGTCTGTCGTCGGGATGGTCGGCCTGATCCTTGGCATTGTCGCCGGGTTGGTGGTGGCCCGAATCGGGGCGCGGCGGGCGATCCTTGGGGCTTTGCTGGTGGGGGCGGGGGTGTCATTCCTGCAATCGCTCTTGCCGCCCTTTCCGGTGATGTTGGCCGCGCGCATTGTCGAAGGGGCCTCGCATCTGGCGATTGTCGTCGTGGGGCCCGTTGCCATCGCCTCGATCGCGGGCGAACGGTGGCAGGGCGCGGCGATGACGCTGTGGTCCAGCTTTTTCGGGGTGACCTATGCGCTTTTGTTCCTGATCGCGCCCTATTTCGATGTCGCGGGCCTGTTCCGGTTCCATATGGGGTGGATGCTGGTCATGGCGGCGATTCTGTGGGGCATCTTGCCGAAATCGGTGGGTCTTTCGGCCAATGCCCCGCAACAGGGCCTGTGGGCCGAACATTTGCGGATTTATGCCTCGCCCTTTCTGGCAGGGCCCGCCACGGGGTTCGTGTTCTATACGGTGATCTATGTCGCGCTGATGACGGTTTTGCCTGTCCATGCGGCCCCCGGCTATGGCGAGCTGCTGGGGGTTGTGCCGCCTTTGGTGTCGATCACGGCGTCGTTGACGATGGGGGTCTGGCTCTTGAACCACATGCCCGCGTGGAAATTGGCGCGGATCGGGTTTTCCATCGCCGTGCTGTCGGGCCTGATGCTTTGGGCGCTGTGGGACAATGGCTTGGGCCAATTGCTGGCGGCCTGTTCGGTCAGCGTGGGGGCGGGCATCGTTCAGGGGGCAAGCTTTGCCTCGATCCCGCAGTTGAACGCAGCCCCCGCAGATCGCGCCCGCGCGGCGGGGGCCATCGCGCAAATGGGAAATCTGGGCACGACGACCGGCACCCCGCTTTTGGTGCTGATCATTCAGGCATTCGGGGCCAGCGCCGGAACGCTGGCCTTTATCGTCGGATTTTCCACCATGGGCATTCTGGTGCTGACCTTGCAGGCCAGACGGCGTCAGACCCGCTCGACCTGACCGCCCGAGCGGACCCAATCGCCGAACCCGCCCAGATTGTGCACTTCTCCATAGCCCATTTGCGCCAGCGATTGCGCCGCCATCGCCGAACGCCCGCCCGAGGCGCAATAAACCGCCACGGCCTGATGCGGGTTCAACTGGCAATCGCCCATCGCCGGGTTGGCCTTAAGCCCCAAAACCGAAAGCGGAATGTTCAGCGCGCCCTTGGCCTTGCCGCTGGCCTTCACTTCGGCCACCTCGCGCACATCGACAAGCACCAGATCGCCCTTGGCTTGGCGGTCTTGAACATCCTGAACGGTCAGGGCAACGGGGGCGGCGGGGCGAAGAAAGTTGAGCATGATGGACCTCATTGGCTGGTTGCTCATAACATATATTAAACATTGAATGTGTAAAGGGGTGCGGCGAACTTTCTTTTGTTTACCTTCTGTTCACGTTTTCCCATTGGCCATTTCACGGAAACGGCCTATGTCTTGGCTGTCAAACCGGGGGTAACCATGGCCGAGCAGAAGTTCATCGAGGTTCGCGGCGCGCGGGAACACAATCTCAAAGGGATCGATGTCGATATCCCCCGCGATCAGTTGGTGGTGATCACCGGGCTTTCGGGGTCGGGGAAATCTTCGCTGGCCTTTGACACGATCTATGCCGAAGGCCAGCGCCGCTATGTCGAAAGCCTGTCGGCCTATGCGCGCCAGTTTCTGGACATGATGGGCAAGCCCGACGTCGATCATATCAGCGGCCTGTCGCCGGCGATTTCGATCGAACAAAAGACGACCTCGAAAAACCCGCGCTCGACCGTCGGCACGGTGACCGAGATCTATGACTACCTGCGCCTGCTGTTCGCCCGCGTCGGCACGCCCTATTCCCCGGCGACCGGTTTGCCGATCACGGCGATGCAGGTGCAGGATATGGTCGATGCGGTGATGCAGATGCCCGAAGGCACCCGCGCCTATCTGATGGCCCCCATCGTGCGCGACCGCAAGGGCGAGTACAAAAAGGAATTCATCGAGCTTCGCAAGCAGGGGTTCCAGCGGGTCAAGGTGAACGGTCAGTTCCACGAGTTGGAAGAGCCGCCCACGCTCGACAAGAAATTCCGCCATAACATCGATGTGGTGGTTGATCGGATCGTGGTGCGCGAAGGGATCGAAACCCGGCTGGCCG
>JALQUQ010000368.1 GCA_023263735.1 Paracoccaceae bacterium
TAATATTCCCAGACCTCCGATGAAGTTTTTTTTCAGGACTGCAGCTGCTTTTGTTTTTTTTAATGAGAACGGCCTTGCTGAACAGCATCCACGAGGGACAACTGGACAGAATCCTGATGCCCGAAAAACCCGTCGATATTCTGGCCCAGCAGGAACAGGCGATGTTCAACGCCGCGACCGAGATCAATTCCGAACGGGCTTGGGATGTGTTCATCGCGCGCTACCCCAGTGGCGATTTGCATGACATGGCCGTCGAGGCCCGGGCGGCCTTGGATCGGGCCCAGCCCACAGCAACCGCCGCAGCCCCAGTCAGCGTTGCCGCCACGCGAGAGGCGGCCCAGGCCGAAGAGACCACCTTGGCGCTCAGCAAGGCCGATGCGATTGCCATCCAGCAGGCGTTGAACCAGTTGGGATATAGCGCCGGCACGCCCGACGGCGTTTTTGGCCGCAACACGCGCAAAGCGATCGCCGACTTTCAGGCCGCGCAGGGTCTGGCCTCGACCGGGGCGGTGACGGGGGAAACGGCGGCCAAGCTGGGGTTAACCTTGGCCACGGCGGAATCTGGGTCAGAGGTTTTCACCTCTTCCAAGAACGCGCGGAAATATGATCCGCAGACTTTGGCGCAGATCGAGTCTGATCCCAGATTGTTAAATGCCGCCAAGGTGCTGGAAGGAAAGGAATATCTTTACGGTTTCTACGAAAATCGCCTGTATTTGGCCGTACTGAACTGGACGTGGGAGGAATATAAGGTCGCCGAAGAGATGGCCGCATCGGTGGGTGGGCATTTGGCGACGTTAACTTCTGCCAAGGAAAATGACTTTGCGTTTGAATTGGTCCGCTATGATGAGCGGCTGTGGAAGCAACATTCCACCCGCCCGGAAACAAGGTTCGGGCCCACCTTCGGGCTGTATCAGGCAGAAGGCGCACGCGAACCGGATGGGGGCTGGCAATGGGTGACAGGCGAGCCGTTGATTTTTCAAAACTGGCAACCGGGATCGCCCCTCAACGCCGATGGGAATTCAAATTATGGGGCGTTCATGTGGGATATCTGGGGGCGGAACAAAAAGCCCGACGGAACGTTCGCCGCGCCGTTTTGGCACGACTTTTCCCATGCCACGCCAAGCCTTTTGATCGAGATCGAGTAATTCGCGCGCCTTACAGCATCCCCGGCAAGACCTGATCCGGGGGGCGGTGGCCGTCGGCAAAGGTCTTGATGTTGATGATGACCTTTTCCCCCATCTCGGCGCGGCCTTCGACCGTGGCGGACCCCATGTGCGGCAGCAAGACGACATTGGGCAATTCGCGCAGACGGGGGTTTACCTCATGCCCATGTTCAAACACGTCGAGCCCCGCGCCGCCCAGTTCATTCGCGCGCAGCATCCGGGTCAGGGCGTTTTCGTCGATCACCTCGCCGCGCGAGGTGTTCACGATGACCGCCGAGGGTTTCATCAGTTTCAGCCGCCGCGCATTCATCAGGTGAAAGGTCGCGGGCGTGTGCGGGCAGTTGATCGAGACGATGTCCATCCGGCTGACCATCTGGTCCAGACTTTCCCACCATGTCGCCTCCAACTCGGCCTCGACCTCGGGGCGCAGGCGGCGGCGGTTGTGGTAATGCACTTGCAGACCAAAGGCGCGGGCGCGGCGGGCAACGGCCTGCCCGATTCGGCCCATCCCCAGTATCCCAAGGCGACGCCCGCCCAGACGACCGCCCAGATAACCAGTGGGCGACCAGCCCTCCCATTTTCCGGCCTGCATCACGGCCAGACCTTCGGGAATGCGGCGGGTGACGGCCAGCATCAAGGCCATGGTCATGTCGGCGGTATCTTCGGTTGCCGCGCCGGGGGTGTTGGACACCAAGATCCCCCGCTGCCGGGCGGTGGAGACATCGATATGATCGACCCCCGCCCCGAAATTCGCGATCAGTTTCAGGCGCGGCCCGGCCTGCGAAATCAGGGTGCCGTCGATCTTGTCGGTGATGCAGGGCACCAGAATATCGGCCGTTTGCACCGCCGCTTCCAATTCGGCCCGCGACATTGGCGCGTCGGTATCGCGCAACACCACATCGAACAATTCGGTCATCCGCGTCTCGACGGATTCGGGCAACCGTCGCGTGACTACAACACTCAACCGCTGTGCGGGCATTCGGGCCTCCTCGGACTTGATCTTGGCATGTCCCTTTTGGCAAAGTGGCGTCAACTGGCGCGGGGTACAAGTCCCAAAGGGGCGAAGGCACCGCAAAGCCAGACGGCGGCGTAAAAAATACCGCCCTCCCAAACGGGAAATCGAGCGAGTAGTCCGGCACCCGCCGGGGACAGGTGGATCAACGATGCAAACGCGCTTTTGGGCGACCGTTTTGATGGGGGCGCTTTTGGCGGCCACGGGGGTTTCTGCTGACTCGCCGCGCCCGAAACCGCGCCCTGTGGCCACCGCTGACGGCGATGCCACGGTGGATGCCATTCTGTCGGCCCTGTCGGCAAACCCGGATGAACCGGCCGACGCAGATGGGGCGCTGGAAAAGATCGAACCCGTCGCAGCCCAGAAAAAGCTGGTCAAGGCCGCCCTGCCCATGCCCGACCCCACGCGCGGCGCGGTGACCAACCTGCCCCTGCCGCGCTTTGTTTCCTTAAAGACGAATGAGGGGAATGCGCGCCGTGGCCCCAGCCTGAGCCATCGAATCGACTGGGTGTTCAACCGGGCGGGCATGCCGCTGAAGATCACCGCCGAATATGAACATTGGCGGCGGGTCGAAGATTCCGAAGGCTTTGGCGGTTGGGTGCATTATTCGCTTTTGTCGGGGGTTCGGACCGTCTTGGTCAAAGGCGACATGGTCGATTTCCACGCGCGCCCCCGCCCTGATGCCTCGATCAGCTTTCGGGCCGAGGGCAAGGTGGTCGGCAAGTTGATGGAATGCGACGGCGATTGGTGCCGCGTGAACATCGAAGGCCAAAAGGGCTGGGCCCCGATTGCCGCATTGTGGGGCGTCGCGCCCGGCGAGATTGTAGAGTAGATTTCGGCAACTTGACTTTGCTCTGATCACAACCTTGGCAAAGGGGCTGGGG
>JALQUQ010000369.1:0-2763 GCA_023263735.1 Paracoccaceae bacterium
ATTGATTTGCCGCGCAAAGGGTGTCTTGTTCAGAAAGGAAAACAGCGTGGGCTTATCGTCGCCCGGCTGAACATCCAATTGATCCCAAGCGATGGTCCGGCCATCCAGCCGCGGCGGCGTACCCGTTTTCAGACGGCCGCGCGCCAGGCCCAGATCCTTTAGCCGCTCTGCCAACCGAACCGAGGCCGCATCCCCCATCCGCCCCCCCGACCGGCGCACCTGTCCAATGTGGATCGTGCCGTTCAAAAAGGTGCCCGTGGTCAAAATCACCGACTTTGCCGCGATCTCCGTGCCATCCGCCAAGGTGACACCCGCAACACGGCCGCCTTGCACCGACACATCGGCCACTTCCCCCTCGATCAGGGTCAGGTTTTCCTGGGCCTTCAACAAATCCTGAATCGCGGCCCTGTACAGCGCCCGGTCTGCCTGCGCCCGCGGGCCATGCACGGCCGGGCCCTTGCGGCGATTCAACAGCCGAAACTGAATGCCCGCCCGGTCGGCGGCAATCCCCATGATCCCATCCAGCGCATCAATCTCGCGCACCAGATGGCCCTTGCCCAAACCGCCAATCGCCGGATTGCACGACATCACGCCGATGGCCTCCAGCTTCAGCGTGATCAACGCCGTCTGCGCACCCGCGCGTGCCGATGCTGCTGCTGCCTCTGCCCCGGCATGTCCGCCGCCAATCACGATGACATCGAATTGTTTCACGTGAAACATCCTACTTCCCGATACAGAAGCTGGCGAAGATTTCATCCAGCAAGGTTTCAACCCCGATCCGACCCACCAGCATTTCCAATGCCGATATGGCCGAGCGTAAATCGGCCGCCACCAGTTCCAAAACATTCCGGGGGTCGTATAGCCCCCTTTGCGCCGATTCCATAGCCCTGATCGCCGACAGCATCGCGACCCTGTGCCTTTCGCGCACAAGAACGCCGCTGCCAGAACTGCGTTTCGACAGAACGGCAACGATTCGTGCAATGAGTGTATCAATCCCCTGCCCGGTCTTCACCGAAATCGCGTCCGAGTCCCCGGTCAAATCTGCCTTGGTGCGCACCAGAATATCCTCGGCGCCCAAGGGATAGGCCTCCGACGATTCCTCCGGAGCCAAAAGCAGCACACGCAGATCGGCCCCGGCGGCACGGTTTCGGGCGCGGTCCACGCCAATCGCCTCCACCTCATCCGAGGTTTCGCGCAGACCGGCGGTATCCAGCAAAGTCACGGGAATGCCCGACAAATCCAGCCGCACCTCGATCACATCGCGGGTGGTGCCCGCGATAGGCGAGGTGATCGCCGCCTCGCGCCCCGCCAGATGGTTCAACAGGCTGGATTTTCCCGCATTCGGCGCGCCGATGATCGCAACCTCAAACCCTTCGCGAATCCGCTCTGCCACGTGGCTGCCATCCACCTGCCGCCGAAACTCGGCCAACAGCGCCGCGATGATCTCGGCCACTTCGGGCGTCACATCCTGGGGCACATCTTCATCGGCGAAATCTATCGTGGCTTCGATCAGGGCCGCCGCCCGAATCAGGTCTTTCCGCCAAAGCTCGGCGCGTTTGCCGATCTCGCCGCTCAGTACCCGCTGGGCCTGACGCCGCTGCGCCACAGTCTCGGCATCGATCAAATCGGCCAGCCCCTCGACCTGCGTCAGATCAAGAACACCGTTCTCCAGCGCGCGCCGGGTAAATTCGCCCGCTTCGGCAGGCCGCAATCCGGGCAGGCCGATCAAAACCTGCGTGACCCCCTGCACCACAGCCGTGCTGCCATGCAGATGCAGTTCCACCACCGCTTCTCCGGTAAAACTCGCGCCCGGTTCAAACAGCAGAACCAAGGCCTGATCCAGCACCTCGCCGCCATGCACCAGATTGCGCAGCGTGGCGCGCCGGGGCAAGACCCCACGCAAGCCAAACGCCTCCAGAACCGCCGCGACCTGCGGGCCCGAAACCCGGATCACCGCAACGCCTGCTTTTCCTCGCGCTGTGGCAAGGGCAAAGATTGTCTCTGTCATGTGCGTTCCCGGGTTCAGACCAACCAAACACCGGACCCAACGGTCAGGTGTTCATCGAATCGAAGAATTCGCCGTTCGTCTTTGTCTGCTTCAGCTTCGAAATCAGGAATTCGATCGCATCCGTGGTGCCCATCGGGTTCAAGATGCGGCGCAAGACATAGGTCTTTTGCAGATCGGTCTTTTCTACCAGCAGATCTTCTTTCCGGGTGCCAGACTTCAGGATGTCAATCGCCGGGAAGACGCGCTTATCAGCCACCTTGCGGTCCAGCACGATTTCGCTGTTACCCGTGCCTTTGAATTCTTCAAAGATCACTTCGTCCATCCGGCTGCCGGTATCGATCAGCGCGGTCGAGATAATGGTCAACGACCCGCCCTCTTCGATATTCCGGGCCGCCCCAAAGAACCGCTTCGGGCGCTGCAGGGCATTCGCATCCACACCGCCGGTCAAAACCTTGCCCGAGGACGGCACGACGGTGTTGAACGCACGACCAAGTCTTGTGATCGAGTCAAGCAAGATCACAACATCTCGCTTATGCTCCACCAAACGCTTGGCCTTTTCAATCACCATTTCGGCCACAGCCACGTGACGCGTCGCCGGTTCGTCAAAGGTTGACGACACGACTTCACCCTTCACGCTGCGCTGCATGTCGGTCACTTCTTCCGGGCGTTCGTCGATCAACAGAACAATCAGATAGCACTCCGGATGGTTCTTTTCGATCGAATGCGCGATGTTTTGCAGCAGAACGGTTTTACCC
>JALQUQ010000369.1:2773-3033 GCA_023263735.1 Paracoccaceae bacterium
TGTCAAAGTGAACCTTGTGCTTGGCCTTTTCCGGATCATCAAAGTTGATCTTGGTCGCACGGATCAGGCTGAAATAGCGCTCATTTTCCCGGGGCGCATGGATAACCCCTTCAATCGTGTCGCCGGTCCGCAGGCTGAACTGGCGGATCATCTCGGGCGAGACGTAAATGTCATCCGGGCCGGGCAGATAGTTGGCCTCGGGGCTGCGAAGGAAGCCAAAGCCATCCTGCAACACTTCCAGCACGCCATCGCCGCCGATT
>JALQUQ010000036.1 GCA_023263735.1 Paracoccaceae bacterium
TGCTCTCATTGGGCCACGCGCTGTTTTTTGCCTTTGGCATGTATGGCATGGGTCTGCCGATCTGGCAGTTGGAATGGATGCCCATTCCCGCGCTGATCCTTGGCCTGATTGCTGGGGGCGTTTCGGCCGGGGCGGTGGGTCTTTTGGCGCTGCGCACGGCCGGGGTCAGTTTCATGATCGTGACGCTGATGTTTGCGCAGGCCGGGTATCTGACCATCCTTTATCTGAACACATGGACCGGCGGCGACGAAGGCTTTGTTGTCGAGCGCGCCTATCGCATGATTGGCGGGATCGATCTGGCGGCTGACACCCCCCGCTATTTGGTGGCGCTGACGCTTTATTCCGTTGGGACGCTGCTCTGCCTTTGGCTGGTGCGGTCCCCCTTTGGCCGCGTGATGATCGCCATGCGCGAAAATGAAGAGCGGAGCCGGATGCTGGGGTTCGATCCCTTTCGCGTCAAACTGATCGCGTTGGTGATCTCGGGTCTTTATGCCGGGATGTCGGGGGCGGCTTATGGGATGCTGTTTGGCTATGTCGGAGCCACTTTTGCCGGCATTCAATATTCGATCCTGCCGATGCTTTATGTGCTGATGGGCGGGGCGGGCACGGTCTTGGGGCCGCTCCTTGGGGCCGCGCTGATGTTCTATCTGATCGATATCGCCAGCGGCTTTACCGATGCCTGGCTGTTTGTGGTGGGGGCCGCGCTTGTGGTGCTGATCCTGTTTGCGCCGCGGGGCTTGCTTGGCACCTTGCGGGAAAGGGGGCTGAAATGGCTGCCTTGATGGAAGCGCGCGATCTGCGCCGCCATTTTGGGGGAATCCGGGCGGTGGATGGCGCCAGCCTGACCCTGCAAAAGGGGGAAATCCACGCCCTGATCGGCCCGAATGGCGCGGGCAAGACCACCTTTGTCAGCCTGCTTTCGGGGCGAATTCCGGTGCAATCGGGGGCGATCACCTTGGGGGGCGAGGACATCACCGCCTTGCCCGCGCATGCCCGCGTGAAAAAAGGGATCGCCTATACATTCCAGATCACCTCGGTCTATCCGCGTCTTTCGGTGTTCGACAACGTGGCCTTGGCCGCGCAAAGTTCTGGTGCAAAGCCCCTGCGCCCTGCTGTCGTAAACGCCCTGAAAAGGGTCAATTTGGCCGAGTTAGAGACTGAATTGGCCGGAAACCTGTCTTATGGGCATCAGCGGTTGCTCGAAGTGGCGATGGGTTTGGCCCTGAAACCGCGCCTGTTGATTCTGGATGAGCCGACCCAAGGTCTGGCGGCGGGCGAGATCGAGAATTTCAAGGCGCTGGTGCAAAGTCTGGTTCCCGAAACCACCGTTCTTTTGATCGAACACAATATGGATGTGGTGATGGATCTTGCCACCCGGATCACGGTTTTGAATTTCGGTCAGGTGCTGGCAACAGGGACGCCCGCCGAAATTCACGCGAATTCTGCCGTGCAAGACGCCTATCTGGGGGGCCATGATGATTGAGGTGCAATCCCTGACCGCCGGATATGGCCCGGTCACTGTGCTGCGCGATCTGAATTTTCGCGCGGAACCCGGGCAAATCACCTGTGTGATGGGCCGCAACGGTGCCGGGAAATCCACGTTGATGAAGGCGCTGATGGGTCTGGTGCCCGCCAGTGCCGGAAAGATCACGCTGAACGGCACCGATCTAACGCCTCTTCCAGCCCATCAGGTGCCCAAGCATGGCTTGGCCTATGTGCCCCAAGGGCGGCGTTTGTTCGGCCCGCTGACGGTGGCGGAAAACCTTGATGTGGGTCTGAACACCCGCAAAAAAGGCTCTGACACGCGGGAATTCGTGCTTGAGCTGTTTCCCCGCCTGCGGGAACGTCTGGGGCAGACGGCCAGCACGCTTTCGGGCGGCGAACAACAAATGCTGGCCATCGGGCGCGCCTTGTGTCTGGAACCGCAAGTCCTGCTGTTGGATGAGCCGACCGAAGGGTTGCAGCCGTCGATGATCGCGCTGATCCGCGACACGGTCTTGCGCCTGAAATCCAGTGGCATGGCGACCATTCTGGTTGAACAGCGCGTCGATGCCGTTCTGAAAATGTCGGACCAAGTGGCCTTTATGGCCCATGGTCGGGTCGAAGCCGTGGCAAGAACCGCGGATCTGACGGCCAAATCAATGGAATTCCAGCAATTTGTGGGTGTCTGAATGGCCGGGCTTGTGGCGGGTGTCGATGTCGGGGGCACCTTTACCGATCTGGTGATCTTTGATCCTGAATCGGGGCAAATCAAACTGGCCAAAGTGCCCACCAGCCTGCCCAATCAGGCGCCCGGGGTGCTGAATGCCTTTGAAACCGCAGGGGCGGATTTGGCGGCCATCGATCTGATCGTGCATGGGACCACCACCACCACGAATGCGGTGCTGGAACGGGCGCTGTCGAAAACCGGTTTGATCACGACCGCAGGGTTCCGCGATGTGTTTGAACTGGGTCGCCGCACCCGGCCACAGGCCTATGGGATGCACGGGCATTTCACGCCGATCATTCCGCGCGACTTGCGGCTGGAGGTGCCCGAGCGGATGGATGCCCGGGGCCAGATTGTGACCCCGCTGGATGAGGCTGCCGTTGAAAAAGCGGCTCTAACCTTGCGGGAAATGGGGTGCGAAAGCGTTGTGATCCATTTTCTGCACGCCTATGCCAACCCCGATCACGAACGCCGCGCCGCCGAGGTTGTCGCCCGCGTCTGGCCGAATGATCACATCACCACAGGGCATGCCCTACTGTCGGAAAGCCGCGAATATGAACGCGGAGTCACGGCGGCGGTGAATGCCAGTGTGCAACCCTTGCTGGAACGCTATGTCGCCCGTCTGGCCGATCAATTGCGCGACCGGGGGTACAGGCGCGACCTGCTGGTGATGAACGGCAACGGCGGCATGGTTTCGGCAAAGCTCGTGTCGAAAGAGGCGGTGAAAACCGTGATGTCGGGCCCGGCCTCGGGCGTGATGGCGGCAGTGGCCACGGGCCGGCGGGCCGGAATGCCAAACCTGCTGACCTATGACATGGGCGGCACCTCGACCGATGTGGCGATGATCCGCGACAATCGCGCGCCCGTCTCGAACGAGATCGAGGTGGAATATGCCATGCCGATCCACGTGCCGATGGTCGATGTGCGCACGGTCGGCGCGGGCGGCGGGTCGATCGCCCGGGTCGATGCCAGCGGGATGCTGCGCGTGGGGCCGGAGAGTGCAGGTTCGACCCCCGGCCCGATCTGCTATGGTCGCGGCGGTACGCGGGTGACCATTTCCGATGCCAATCTGATTTTGGGCCGACTTCCGGCGGATCGGTTCGGTCAGGCGGCAGAGGCGGCCCGGCAGGCGATGGAAGATCAGATCGCCAAACCGCTGGGGCTGGGCATTGAACAGGCCGCAGAGGCGGTGTTGCGCATCGCCAACACCCATATGGCCGGGGCGATCCGGATGGTGTCGATTTCGATGGGGGCAGACCCGCGCGATTTCGCACTATTTGCCTTTGGCGGCGCGGGTCCGCTGCATGCCGTATCGCTGGCGGCAGAGCTGGCCGTGCCCCGGGTTCTGATCCCAGCGCGGCCCGGCATCACCAATGCGCTTGGCTGTGTTGTGGCCGATCTGCGGCAAGACTTCGTGCGCACCCTGAATCGTCCGCTGGACAATGTGGATATGGATCAGGTGCATCAGGTTCTGGCCGAGCAAGAGGCCGAGGGCCGCCAGATCATCGGTCAGGAAAAGATTGCCCTGTCAGAAACCCGGGTCGAATATTCCGCCGACATGCAGTTTGTCGGCCAGACCCATTTGTTGCGGGTTGCCTTGCCCGGCCCGACGCCCACGCGCGACGATCTGCAACACCTGTTCGAGGCGGCCTATCACGCGCGCTTTCGTGTCGATCTGCCCACGATCCGCGCCAATCTGGTGAACCTGAACACCACCGTGATCGGGATGCGGCCAGAAATGGATCTGTCGGTGCTGATCGACCCGGCCGGACGATTGCCCGAGGCAAAGCCGAAGGACAGCCGCAAGGTGTGGTTCGGGGGTTGGATGGAAACGCCGGTTTATTGGCGCGATCACTTGCCGCTCAACCTGAATCTTTCGGGCCCCGCCATCATCGAACAGATGGACACCACCATCATCATCGACCCCGGCGCAACGGTCACCTCTGACTCTGACGGCAACCTGATCGTTTCGGTCAACGCATAAGGACGGCCCCCATGATCGACCCCATCACCCTTGCCGTCGTTCAGGCCGGACTTCAGCAAGTTTGCGACGAAATGGACCTGACCTTTTCCCGCGCGGCCTTTTCTCCGGTGATTGCCGAGGCGGACGACCGGTCCGATGGCATCTATTCCGCCGAAGATGGCAGCCTGATCGCCCAAGGGTCAAAGGGCCTGCCGGTCTTTGTCGGGGTCATGCAATTTTCGACCCGCACGCTGATTCAGCGGATTGCCGATGGCGAAACGGCAGCCCCCGAGCCGGGCGACATCTATATCGTGAACGACCCCTATCTGGGTGGCACCCATTTGATGGATGTGCGCTTTGCCATGCCGGTCTGGCGCGCGGGGCGCATCTTTTGCTGGCTGTCGAACACCGGGCATTGGCCCGATACGGGCGGCGCTGTGCCCGGCGGTTTTTCGGCCAGTGCGATCAGCGCCGAGCAAGAGGGCCTGCGCCTTCCCCCGGTCAAACTGTTCAAAAAGGGCGAATTGGACCGGGAAATCTGGCAGATCATCTGCTCGAACATCCGGGTCAGCGAACAGCGGATCGGGGATGTAAAGGCGCAAGCGTCGGCCCTGTTGGTGGGGGCCGAGCGTCTGGCCGGGCTGATGGATCGCTATGGCGACGATACCGTGACCGAGGCGATCAGCCATATGCGCGATCTGGCGCGCAAACAGATGCAGGCGATGATCGGCCTTATTCCGCCGGGAACCTATACGGCCAAGGCGATCATCGACTCGGATGGGGTGGTCGATCAGCCGTTGGAGATTGCCTTGTCGGTGGAACGCCAAGGCGATCGGCTGGTGTTTGACTTTGCCGGGTCATCGGGCCCCTGCATGGGCCCGATGAATTCGGTGCGCGCCACCACCTATTCCAGCGTCTATCTGGCCATGCGGCACATCTTTCCCGATGTCCCGATCAGCGCCGGGGCCTTTGACCCGCTGGAGTTGCGCAACATCGAGGGCACGTTTCTGGATGCCGCCTATCCGCGCCCGGTATCGGGCTGCGCGGCCGAGGTCAGCCAGCGGATCGCCGAGGCGGTCTTTGCCGCCCTTGTTCAGGCCATCCCCGACCGCGTTACCGCCGCCCCTGCGGGCACCAGCGGCAACTTTGGTCTGGGCGGATATGACCCCGCCACCGGCGCCGGTTATGTGATGTACCAGATTTCCGGCGGCGGTTATGGCGGCTTTGCGGGCGGCGACGGCATTTCCAACGGGTGTTCGACCATCGGCATCTCAAAGGCCCCCCCCGTCGAGATCATGGAGCAAAAGTTCCCGGTCCTTTACCGCCGCTATGCCCTGCACGAAGGGTCTGGCGGTGCCGGAAAATATCGGGGCGGTTTCGGTCTGGATTACGAAATCGAACTGCTGCGGGGCGATGCCCGCGCCAGCTTTGTCATGGATCATGGCCGGGTTGGCCCGCAGGGGGTTTTGGGCGGCGGTGATGGCGCAATGAACCGGGTGCAAGTGGTTCGAAACGGCGAGGAATGGGTGCCCCCGCATTTGTCAAAAGCGCAAGATATCACCCTGAAACCCGGCGATCGCGTTCGGGTTCAAACCCCGGGCGGCGGGGGATATGGCCCGGTAAATGAGCGCGATCCCGCACTGATCGAAGAGGATATTCGGTTGGGAAGATATTCCACCGAACAGATCGCAAAGCTGTGGCCAAAGGGTCAAGCGGGCGACAACTAGGACAAAACCGGTCAACCCGAAGTAAGAAATTTTTCAAGAAATGCTATATCTTGTGGTGCATTGCAAACCTGCCACGGATTGCAATGTGCCCGCTACATTATGAGGTAAAATATACGAAAGACCTAGAATTGCTGCCGAAATACATGTATCTCTTAACCAAATGCCCTCCGAAAGTGAGGGAAAATAACAATCCGGATCAACGAGTCCGGGCTTGAGGCGGAGTAGATATAATGGTTTCGGCGATTAATTTCGCCGTCCGCAGTGCTGCGGGCGGTAATAACTTTGGCACCGTTGCAGGGGACGGACAAAGCAATTTCATTCAGGTTGGCGTCGGCGACAGCGTCTCTCTGAACATCTCGTCGATGAGCGTTGTTTCCTTTGAACACCAGGGCCGCGATCTGGTGATCACCCTGTCAGATGGCAGAATTGTGGTGCTGGCCGGGTATTATGATGGCGGCATCGCCGACAACCATCTGTATCTGTCCAGCGACGCACAAATCACCGAGGTTTTCCTGCCCGCAACGCCCGATGGGGTGATGGCGGTGAACTATGGCCCGGCGCAGCCGTGGGACAAGTGGAGCCCGCTGGACGATTTGCGCTTTACCCAACCCGATATGGTGGCCGATGCGGGCCCGATCGTTGACGAACCGGCCGGAATGGGCCCGTTCATCCCCGCCTTGCTGGGTGGATTGGGCGGCTTGGGCTCTGCCGGTGCGGCAGGCCTTGTCGGTCTGGGCGTCATTGGCGGCGGACTGGGGGGCGGCGGCGGCGGTGGTGGCACCGTTACGCGTGCCGTTCCCACCGTGGACAACCCCGGCGCCAAGACCGTCATCACGACAAACACCGCAAATCCGACAATCCCGGTTTCTGGCACGGGGGAGCCGGGGGATACGGTCAAGGTCACGGTGGGTGGCCATACCGAAACCACGACCATCGGCACCGATGGCAAATGGAATGTTGTGTTTTCGGGGGGAAACCTGCCGACCGATGGCAATTATTCCTCGGTCGTGGTTGTGACCCAACCGAACGGCACCAACACCACACTTGACGGCCCTGATGCGGTGATCGACCTGACGCCGCCCGCCATCACCGTGACCGAAGGCACGCAAGGCGCAGGCGACATCGAAAATCTGTTGGATTATCAAGATGGTGTGACGATTGCTGGCACGGGTGAGCCGGGCGCGGCCATTTCGGTGGTCATCGGATCGGTGACCCACACGACCACCGTCACCACGGGTGGAAACTGGTCGGTCAACTTTACCCAAACCGAGGTCGCCGGGGGCGAGCGTTCGACCGGGGTCACCATCACCGCAACCGATGCCTTGGGCAACAAGACGGTCGTGACCGACACCTTGGTGTTGGACACCGTGCCCCATCCGATCACCATTTCGCCCGTGACGGCCGACAACATCGTCTCGCAAGCCGACTTGAACGCCGGATTTGCCGTTTCGGGCACGACAACGCCGGGCGCGACGGTCAAGGTGGAGCTGGGCACGATCACCCGCACCGTCACCGCAGGGGCCGACGGAAGCTGGAGCACGATCTTTGCGCCGGGGTCTATCCCGGGCGGCACCTATTCCAGCAGCGTCACGGCCTCGACCGTGGACGGGGCGGGCAACACCTCGTCGACCAGCCGCAGCTTTAACATCGACACCGAAGTCACGGTGGCCTTTGACGCCAATCCGATTGCTGGCGACAATATCGTCAACATGCTGGAATCCACCGGCAGCGTGACCATGACCGGCACGTCGCAGGCAGGGTCTTCGGTTTCCATCGATTGGGGCGGGGTCGTGCGCACCGCAACGGTCGCGCCCGATGGCCGGTGGACTGTGACTTTCCCCGGATCGCAGGTTCCTGCCGATGGAACCACCACCGCAATCGCGCGGGCGGTGGATAATGTCGGCAACACCTCTAGCGCCTCGCGGTCGATCCTCGTCGATACCTCGACGCAGGTTACGTTGAACTCTCCTGTCACGGCAGATGACCGGATTTCGGGCAGTGAGCGGTCGAATGGCTTTGCCGTCACCGGAACCGCCGAGGCCGGGGCGACCATCTCGGTCAATATCGACGGTGCCATCCGCACCACCACCGCCGATCAATTCGGGCGTTGGACGGCCAATTTCCTTGGCGGCGATCTGCGCTCTGGCGTTTATCAGGCGTCGATGATCGTCACCGCAACCGACGTGGCAGGCAACACCGCCACGACGTCGCGGATGATCGCGGTCGATACGCAAACCTCGGTTACGATCAACGCGGGCCAAGCGGGCGGCGACAACCTGATTTCGGGTGCCGAACGTGCGGCGGGCGTTACCCTGACCGGCACGGCCGAGCCCGGCGCCACGGTCGAAGTTTCCTTCCATGGCACAACCCGCACCGTCACCGCGGGCGCCAATGGCCAATGGGCCGCCACGTTTGCCACGGCAGAAATCCCGGCGGGAACAAGCTCTTCTTCGGTTCTTGTTCGGGCGACGGATGCCTTTGGCAATACGGCAACCGCCAACCACACCCTTAATATCGACACCGAAGTCGCTCCCCTGACCCGGTCAAGCATTTCCTATGGCGCGGATGCCGTGGTCAACCAGACCGAAGCGGCAAGCGGGCTGGTGGTGACCGGCACGGTAGAGCCCGGATCGACCGTTACCGTGACCTTTGCCAGCGGTGCCACGCGAACGGCAACGGTGGCGGCCAACGGGCAATGGACTGTCACGATCCCGACCCAAGACATCCCGGCGGGCGAGGCGCAGGCCACCATGGTCATTCGGGCCACCGATGCCGTGGGCAATACGCATTCCCTGACCGAAACGGTTCAGGTCGACCGTTCGGTGATGAACTTTGCGCCAGCCAATGCAAAACTGGCCGGTGACGGGTTCCTGAATGCCGAAGAGGCGGCGCAGGGTCTGGTCGTGAACGGCACCGCCGAACCGGGTGCCACCATTGTCGTGCACATCGACGGGGGCGGCACTCTGACCACGGTTGCAGGGGCAAATGGGCTGTGGACCACCACTTTTATCGGTGCCACGTTGCCCAGCGGAGAGCTGAACACCACTGTCACGGTCACGGCAACCGACCGTGCGGGCAACGTGTCCAGCTATTCGCAACCTTTGACGATTGACACCATCGCACCGGGCGCGCCGGATGTGGAAACCTTTACCCGCAACGCCGTGGGTCTGACCCGCATCGAAACGTCGGAACTGAACGAAACCTATACGTTCACGCAGATCGACAGTGCGGGCCACAGCACCCATATCAACGCCATCACCTCTCCGGACATGCTGTTTGGCACCCAGAACGTTTCGTTCGGGCAGATTGGTGCCGGTGGCGGGTTTGTTTCGACCCCCGTGCCCGATGGCAGTTATCTGGTGATCAACACGACCGATGTGGCGGGCAATGAAAGCTCGACCCTTTTGATCGTGAACAACACCAATGCGCCCGATGTGGATTTGTCGCGCGCCGGATTGTCGAACTTTGACTTCTCGGCGATTGACCTGACCTTTGCGCCCGAGGCCGATCTGTCGATCACGGAATCGCAGCTTTTGGCGATCACGGGGCCGGACAAGACCCTGCTGATCAAAGGCGATGTCGACGACCACGTTTCCGTCATCGGCGGGGTGAATACGGGCCTGACTCAGGATGTGGATGGGGAAACCTATAACATCTACACGGTCGGCAACTCGGGGGCGCGGCTTCTGTTGGATGACGACATCACAGTCGTCTGAGACAGGGCAAGCACGGAGGCGAGTATATGCCGAGTTTGGCAAAGACACCGATCAGAGCAGGGGCGAAACGCCTCTCTCTGATGCTGATGGTCTGCACCGTTCTGACCGCGTGTGTTGGGTCAGGGTCAGACGTGACCAAGTTGGGATTTGCGCCCGGTCATGGCCCCGCTGATCCCCAAGGGGCATCTGCGACCACGCCCCGGCTGCAAGAGGATGGCGCGGTTCATTCGGCGGTGATTGCCGAATTGCAGGCGCGTCGCTCTGTGCTGCCAACCCAAAGCGCCTATGCCGCAATCGCGCAGGCCGTGATCGAGGCCGGTGCGGGGGTGGCTGCGGCCGAACTTAACGTCGCCCGTCTGAAGGCCGAGGCCAAGGCAAAAAACTGGCTGCCCGACGTGGGGCCCGAGGTGACGCTTAGCGCGCTGGGCGCGGTCGCCGCCGGAATCTTGCTGGAGCAGGCGGTTTTCGACAATGGCAAGCGCAAGGCCGAGCGGGCACATGCCGCCGCCGATGTGGAACTTGCCGCCATCAATCTGTCAATCTCGACCAATGAGCGGGTCTACGAAGGCCTTTCGTTCTATTTGACCGCCCAGATGGCGCGCGAACAGGCATCGTTGACGCAGGATCGGCTGGTCAAGTTGCGGGAATTCGAACGCATCACGAAATTGCGGGTCGAAGGTGGCCTGTCAGATGGGTCGGAACTGCGCCTGATGCGTCAAAGAACGGCAGAGGCCGAGGCGACCCTTGCCGCCGATTTGCAGACCGCCGCCACGGCCGAGGCATCGCTGGCGGCCATGACGACCAAGTCGCTGGCCGGAATTTCCGGGCTAAGCCCCCTGCCCGCCGATTCCGACGCGACAACCCCGCTGGCGGTGCTGCGGGCCAAAGGCGAAGCCGCGCGCGATATTGCCGAAGCGCAAGTGGAGCAGGCGTCGATGATGCCCGGCATCGGGCTGACGACCAAGCTGGGCCTTGGCGGGCTGGACGGCGGGCTGCGGCTGGGCGGCGGCGGATTTGGCCCCGGACGCAAGGCCAGACAGGACGCTATTGCCGCGGTGCCCGATCTTGCGCACCGCAGAACCGCCGAGGCGGTCGAGGAGTCGGGGCGCCGCATCGTCGCGCTTCAGCGGGAAATGGCGGAAATCACCTCGCGGCAATCGATTGCCCAAGGGGTGTTGGACCAGCAGGCCCGGAACATCACCCTTTATCACGATCAGTATCGCCTTGGCCGCCGGAGTCTGACGGATCTGGCGCAACAATACGAAGCGCATGCCAGTGCGCTGCGGGATCATGCTGCCCTGAAATACATGGCCGCAAATCTGCGATTGCAGATCGCGCGAAGCCGGGGCGAGTTGGTGGAAGGAAGACATCTGTGACCGAAGAACGGATCATCCCCTTTGAAGCCGCCCGCCGTCCCGCGAAATCGCCCAAGGAGGTGCAGGCCGATCAGGCGCGCGCCCTAAGGGATGCAATCCGGGATGCCGCCGAAACCGCATCCGTGCTCAGCAGCCTTTTGGGCAAGGATGTTCCGATCTCGGACCTTTCGGAACAGATCGAAAGACTGGTTCTGGATTCGGGCCGTGTAAGCCTTGCCGAAGTGTCAGCCGCCCTGCGCGACCAGCAATTTTCCTGCCGCATCGAAAAGGCAAGCCGGTCGAACCCGCCGGTTTGGCCCGCCTTGGCCGAAGTTTCGACCGGGCAATTGGTGTTGGTCTTGTCGGAGAACGCCGAGACCGTCGAAATCTATGATCCCGGCATGTCGGATTACCGCGGCGAAATTTCGCGATCGGATTTTCATACCTTGTTCACCGGGCGGTTCCTGAAAACCGCGGTGACGCTGGATGAGATCGAAACCAGACACGAGTCGAAAAAGGCCTCGCATTGGTTCTGGGGCGAGTTCCGCAAATATCACCGCCAGATGATCGAGGTCGCCGCCGGATCGCTGGTGGCCAACCTGCTGGCCGTGGCGGTGGCGCTGTTCTCGCTTCAGGTCTATGACCGGGTGATCCCGCATCAATCGGTTTCCACGCTGTGGGTTCTGGCCATTGGCGCCTTTCTTGCCATCATGATGGAAGGGCTGTTGAAGACCGCCCGCTCGGGCCTGATGGACATGACAGGCCGCAGGATCGAACTGGCGGTGCAAGAGCGGTTGATGGGCAAGCTTTTGGGTATGAAATCAAACCCGTCAGAACGCCGCCCCAGCCAGATTTTCAACGCGATGCGCGAGTTTGGCGCGATCCGCGAATTCTTTACCGCCACCACCATTGGCACAATCGCCGACCTGCCGTTCATTCTGATCTTTTTCGCGCTGATCGCGTCGATCGGGGGGCCGATTGCCTGGGTTCTGGTGATTGGCGGCTTCCTCATGGTGGCGCCGGGCATCTTTTTTCAGGGCAAGATGGTCGAACTGACCAAAGCCAGCCAAGGCGCATCAGCCAAACAGTCGAAACTGCTGTATGAGGCTGTGTTCGAACAGGAAACGGTCAATGTGACCCGGGGCGAAGACCGGATGAAACGGCTTTGGGCCGAGCTGGTCACCTTGACCACGCTGAAATCGTCGGAACAACGCAAGCTGACGTCGATGCTGACCTATTGGGCGCAGGCCGTGCAACAGGCGACCTATGTCGCGGCGGTCATGGTGGGCGCGTTTCTGGTGTTCAAGGGCGATTTCACCGTGGGCACGATCATCGCCATCGGCATTCTGACGGGCCGCACGCTGGGCCCCTTGTCGCAGCTTTCCGGCACCATGGCGCGGTGGTCCAACGTCAAGGCCGCTTTGGATGCGCTGGATGGCATCGCCGACGCGGTTCAGGCCGAAGAAGAGGGCCGCAAATATCTGCGCCGTGACCGGATGACCGGGGCCTATGAACTGCGCCAGATCGAATTCCGCTATGACCCCAAAGCCGCGCCATCGGTGGATATTCCTGCCTTGATCATCCCTTCGGGCCAGCATGTGGCCGTTTTGGGCACCAACGGATCGGGCAAATCGACGCTGTTGAAAATGCTGGCCGGGTTGTACACGCCCACAGGGGGCCGGGTGCTGCTGGATGGGGTTGATCTGGGCCAGATTCACCCGCGCGATCTGCGTCGCAACGTGGGCTATCTGGGGCAAGAGGTCCGTCTTTTGGCCGGATCGTTGCGCGAAAACCTGAACACCACCCAGTTGGAGCGCAACGACGACCGTCTTTACGAGGCACTTGATTTTGCCGGTCTTGGGCCGTTTGTGCGCAATCACCCGATGGGGTTGGATCTGGAGATCAAGGAATTGGGCGAAGGTCTTTCGGTGGGCCAGCGCCAATCGATCGGCTGGGCGCGGCTGTGGCTGCAAGATCCCGCCGTCGTGCTGCTGGACGAACCGACCGCCGCCTTGGACCAGTCGCTGGAGGCCAATCTGGTGGCGCGCCTGCATGGCTGGCTTGAAGGCCGCACCGCCGTGATCGCAACCCACCGCGTGCCGATCCTGCAACTGACCAGCCGCACGTTCATCCTGCAAAACGGCAAGCTGGCCGTGGATGGCCCGCGCGATGCCGTGATTGCCCATCTGATGAAGACTCAGCAAGGCGGAACCATCAGCCCCGCCGTGATCGGAGCCGTATCATGACAACCTATGACAACAGCTTTGATGACCGGATGCGCGGCCCGTCTTTGACGATCTGGGCCATTGGCGGCGCGGTTCTGCTTTTCATTCTGTGGGCGACCTTTGCCTGGGTCGATGAAATCGTTCGGGCCGATGGGCAGGTGGTGTCCTCCTCTCGTCCGCAGATCATCCAGAACCTTGAAGGCGGGATTCTGGCAGAGTTGAACGTGGCCGAGGGCGATGTCGTCGAACAGGGCACCGTGATGGCCCGGCTTTACGGCACGCAATATCGCGCCGCAGTGGATGATC